>JAKPRU010000768.1 GCA_029557025.1 Candidatus Omnitrophota bacterium
TTTTGGATTCGCGCGTGTTGGAGAAAACTCCGGGACAACTGCGCCTTTTTCTCAAACTGCAGCGATCCAAAATCGTCACGGTTATGTACAACACAGAGCATCTGGTCCGCTATCGGCGCCACGGACCCGGGAAAGCCTCCAGCAGCAGCATTGCCACCAAAATTGCAGAACTTGAACGCCTTCCAGGCGGAGGCGAAAGAGAAAAGCCCCCGGGTGGTGACAGCGGTTTTCTCTGGCGCATGAATTCCTACTGGCGTTACCAGCAGGTGTCCGGCGGAGTGATTGTGGAATGCGAATCCATAACGCTGAGCCGCTCTATTCCTCATTTATTGGAATACATGGTTCGACCGATCATCCGTAGAGTTGCGCGTGAGTCCATGCAGCGCACACTTCAATCCATGCGGGCCCGCATGACACAATCCTATGGACTCCAGGCTGGCGTATTGCAGGCTCAAGCCGAAATGCATTAATTTCTGTCCAGAGCGGCCCGCGTGGTCGCAGGCTCAATCAGCAGGAAGCCCACCAGGCTGCCGACAGCCACCGACATCAAGAGGGTTGCGACTATTGCGTGCGCCGTATGAATGCGTACCGCCGTGACGGCAAGCATGAAGACGAAAAGCCAGTCTCCGAAGCGAATCCAGTTTGAAACGGTGCGCCGCTGAGATTCTAGCTGGCCCCTGTAAAATCTCGAAGTAAACCAGAGGTGCAGGCGAAGATTTGCGGCGATTCCCACTGCAACCAGAGCCGGGAAAAAGAGAAGGGACCCTTCCATTGCGTCCAGTCGCTCCCGAACCCACCATAGGGGATACAGCATGCCGTAATAGCCGAATCCGGCAAAGGCCTGGTGGAACTGCCACCACCACAGCGGTCCCCGGGATCCCTGCATCGGTCTGGCAGCAGACAGATGCGGAACCTGCTCAATCTCGATCAGGAGATCCTGCGTGCTGTGATAGCGATCCGCCGGATTCTTGCTCAGACATCGCCGGATGATGCGATCAAATTCTGCAGGGATCTCGGAATTCAGCGTCGTCAGAGGGGCGGCTTCCTCATTAAGGATACGGGCTGCCGTGGACATTGGATCCTGAGCGGAGAACGGATGCCGTTTGGCGGCAAGCTCATAGATAAGCACGCCGAAGGAAAACAGGTCCGTTGCCCGGTCCACCTCCGCTCCGCGCAGCTGCTCCGGGGAAGCATAGGCCGGCGTGCCCAGAAACATTCCGGTTCGGGTCAGAGAAGCGCCGGAGAGGGCGCCATCTCTGGGTTCCATCCGTGCGAGGCCAAAGTCCAGAATCTTGATGTCTCCCGACTCCGTCCGCATAATGTTTTCCGGCTTAAGATCCCGATGCACAATGCCCTGGGCATGGGCGGAAGCAAGCGCCCGAACAATCTGAGCCGAGATATCCAGGATTTGAGCGAAAGAAAGAGTCTCCTCGGACAGGATCTGGCGAAGAGTGCAACCCGGCACATACTCCGACACGAAACAGACGCTATGGTCGAATTCTTCCAGCGCATAGACGGTTGCGATGCCGGCGTGCGAAAGGCGCG
>JAKPRU010000775.1 GCA_029557025.1 Candidatus Omnitrophota bacterium
GACGATCCGGCCCGATTCCCCAGGGGAATCGGGCCGGATCGTCCACCCTGCGCCGCGCTTTCCGCATCCGAATACTCTTTTGCGAGGTCCGCAAACGACTCCCCTGCGCGAAGCCGCGACAGAATTTCATTCGCCCGGTTCTCCACCTTTTTGAGTTCGTTCGGATCCGTAATCCGATGCGTATCGAGGAAAATGTGGTCGAACGTCAATTTTGGTTCCCGGAAAAATGTGGAAAGATATTCTTCGTAGGCTTTCCGGACTTCCTCCTCGCCAGGCTGAAACTCCCGTAGCCAAGCCTTTCTCAGCAGTTGGACGGCATAATGACGTTGCACATAAGGCTTGATAACGCGGATTCGCTCCGCCTCCTGGGGATATTCCCGGGCCAGCCGCCCGATTGCCGCCTCTCCAAGCACAATCTGTTTCGCCGCGAAGCCGATCCATTCGGATTCGGCAGACGGTTCCGGAACACAACGCAACTCCGCCCAGAATGCGATGTCCTCCATTGTGACTTTTCGGTTATCCCCGTATTGCGCAATGACCTTGCCTGCATCGGCGGAATCCGCCCAGCCGATTTGAGTATAAATTAAGTAAACACAGAGAATTATCATGGAAAATCCTCTGAGATTCGCTCTTCCCACGGAACTTGTGTTGACCTGAAACATTTCCCAGTCCTCTTATTTCCCTTCCATTTGTCCTACCCGTCCCATTGATCTATTCCCGCTTTTTCCCCTTACTGATATAAATATACATATACTAGGCTAAGAGAAGCGTTCAAAAGACAGAAGATTTCTGATATAGTACAGTTAATACAATCAACCGGGACCGAATTGGATTGTACCCCCATTCTAAAGTCTTGAATAGACAACGAATCGGCCAGTGAATATGTTCGAGCGACAAGAAAAAAGAAGGAGATTCTCCTGTGTCGCGAATTTTCAGACTTGCGGTGACCGCTGCGGATCGCAAAAATCCCGAGAAAACCTGCCTGGACAGCATTTACGAAGCGGGAGATCGGGGCGCCGATATGATTCTTCTGCCGGAGGAGCCGGATATTGTGGCCAGTTGTCCCCCCGGCGAACATCGGATGGAGGACCACCCGCTGTTCCAGGCGTTTCGGAAAGCGGCAGCGGAAAAGAATATTGCCGTAGTGGGCAGCCTTTCGGTCAAAGTGGATGAGGGAGTTGCCAATACCGGCTTTTTCCTCGACCGATCCGGCGAGCTCCAGGGGATCTACCGCAAGAAACATCCCGCTCCCAGCGAGGAATACATTGTCACCACTCCCGTTTCCGGCGACCCGTTTCCGCTCTTCGAGTTTGAGGGTGTGAAGTTTGGTATGGCGATCTGTATGGACATTCATGTACCGGAGATGTTTCGAATTTACGGCCTGAAAGGGGCGCATATTGTTCTGGTGCCCACCATGTATTTGGATTACACGGGAGACATGCTGGAGAGCATCGAAAAGGCTCGGGCCATCGACAGTCAAATGTATTTGGCCCTGTCGCGATACCTGGAGTTGCCATACCTCGCCGGGAAAAGCATGGGGTATGCCAAGGTCATTGCCCCTGACGGCAGAATCATCGTTTCGACGGCCCATCGGCCCGGTATTGCCATCGCGGAGTTTGATCCCGAATGGCGGATGCCGTTCTGGGGGGATGGTTATCGCGATATGCGCGAGATTTACAACAAAATCCGCCGCCCCGATTTTTATGGGGATTTGGTGAAACCCAAATCCGAAGAAGGAACAACGTGATGTGGAAAGACGGAAAAAAATGGGTGTATTCGATCACCTACGATGAAGGCTGCGCGGCGCTGTTGGACCATGCGGTTCCGGTGCATCGACGATATGGGATTCCCGGGCATGTGGCCCTGGTCGCGCCGCAGATCGGGGTTCCCCGAAATGTTCCGGGAAGCAGTTACCACGGCATGATGATCCTTTCGAAGGAACAGATTCACGGTCTTGCAAAAGAGGGATGGGGAGTTTCCTGTCACAGCATGACCCATCCAAACATCACCGATGAGAACGCGGAATACGAGGTCGTGGAGAGCCGCAAAGTCCTCGAAGAGAAGCTGGAAATGCCGGTCACCATTTTCTGCGTGCCCGGCAGCAACCAGAATTACCCGGCCTCTCTCAAAGTTGCCCGGAAAGCCGGGTATCGGGCGATCCTGACAATCTACGACAAGGTCAACACGCAGGAGACGGATTTGATGTGCCTGGGCCGCTGCCCTCTTCACACCGAATATCCCGAACCGTTTTTCTCCGTCTTCGACCCCTATAAACGCATCCACCAGGCCATCGACATGAACGGCTGGATTATCGACTACTGCCATTGCCCCATGCCCGGCAAACCGATTCACCCGGCGAAGGACTGCACTGTGGAGCAATTGGAGGAGCGGTTTGAGACGGTTTGCCGCATCGGCGGCGATGATGTCTGGCTGGCGGAACCGAACGAAGTTGTTGAGTTTCTTCTCAATAAATAAAGGAGCAGAGAACATGGCTATTACACGAGCGAAATATGGTGCAGAGGCGCACAAAAACGATGTGGGGGTTTTACCGACAGCATTTCCCCGTACCATGGGGCCGAACTGCATGAAATATCTGCAAGAGGTGGTGGACAGCGGCCTGACATGCAACATGACCGAACGGTTTGAGCAGGCGTTCGCCAAGGAGATGGGGATCAAACACTGCATTGCCACACCGGGCTGCACACCCGCCCTGCATGTTTTGGCAGCGGCATTCCCCTTCGAGCCGGGCGATGAAATCATCGTCAGCCCGGTTACCGATTACGGCACGGTGATGGGCCTGATCGATCAGAACTATATCCCGGTCTTTGCAGACACCGCTCCGGGCACAGTGAACATGAGTGCGGAGACCATCGAACCCTGTATCACGGACCGGACCCGGGCCATTCTTGCCGTTCATAAGACCGGCCTGATTTGCGACATGGACCCGATCAATGCTCTGGCCGAAAAGCACGGTTTGATTGTATATGAAGATGCCTGCCAAGCGGTTTTC
>JAKPRU010000800.1 GCA_029557025.1 Candidatus Omnitrophota bacterium
CTCCCCACGCATTGCGATCCCCTATTCCTACATGGTCCGGAAATGAAAAAATCTTTATTGTCATGCGATCGGTAGAGTCGTGGTATGTCCAGGCCGGAATCCTTCTTATTCTCGGCGCTCTGACCGGCAGGGTTGTAACAGGTAAAGGCCATTCAGTTACAGGAAGCCGGCCGTGATAAACCTGTTACGAAATCCCGTGGTGGCGTTGTCCACCCGGCTTGTTGTCGGCGGAGTGATTCTGTACGCCGGTCCCCGCAAAATCGGGGACCTGTCCGGCATGGCGCGGGTGATTGAGAACTACCGCCTGTTGCCCGCAAACCTGGTTAATCCCGTTGCGATTATCCTGCCGGGAGTCGAAATCGTCACCGGTCTCTGCCTGATGGTGGGTCTTTTGTTGAAAGGCTCCCGATTCATAGCGACAGCGCTGGTTATGCTTTTCCTTGCCGCGATCCTGTGGGCGATTTCTCAGGGGCTGGAGATCGAATGCGGTTGTTTCGGCACATCCGATGCGGAGCAGGTCGGGTGGTTCGTGCTGGTCCGGGATTTGGTTTTGCTTTTATTGATGACGCCGGTATGGCTCACGCGCAGAAATCTGGCGATCATGGGTTCAACGAAACAGGAGCGGTCGACAGGCAGGGACGCCTGTCCTACCGGGCGATAACTCGAGGGGTATTAAAATCCCCCCCGCCGGTAATTCGGCGCTTCGCGGGTGATCGCGACATCGTGAGGATGGCTTTCCTGCAATGAGTTAGCGGTAACCTTCATAAATTGAGTTTTTGTGCGCAACTCTTCAATACATTTCACTCCGCAATACCCCATGCCGGATCGCAGACCCCCAACCAGCTGGAACACATGGGCGGACAGACTTCCCTTATATGGAACACGGCCTTCAATTCCTTCCGGGACCAGTTTGCCCTGGTCTGTGATGGTTCCCTGCCCGTATCGGTCGCCGCTCCCTTCTTTCATGGCGGCGAGAGAACCCATGCCGCGATATACTTTGAACGTGCGTCCCTCATACACCACGGTCTCACCGGGGGCCTCCTCCGTTCCGGCAAAGAGATTCCCGATCATCACAGCGGTTGCGCCGGCGGCGATAGCCTTGGTGATGTCTCCGGAGAACCGAATCCCGCCGTCTGCGATAATTGGAATACCACAGGTGTAGGCAACTTTAGCGCACTCCACAA
>JAKPRU010000810.1 GCA_029557025.1 Candidatus Omnitrophota bacterium
TCATATTTCCAGGTACCGGAAGGTGCTTTATGTGGATTGTGAGTTGTCGGAAAAGCAGTTCCAGTTGAGGTACACCAGCAAGGAACTGGGATTCCGGTATGTTTTCTCGGACAATTTCTACCGGGCGGAAATTGATCCGGAGCATATCGGGGTCCAGAACTATGAAGAGGCCATCATAAAGGATATTGAGGAGGCTGCCGTCCAGACGGATTCCAAGATCGTGATCATCGACAATCTGACGTACCTGTGCAACAGTTCGGAAAAGGGGGATGTGGCGGGGCTGTTCATGATGAAGCTGATTGCCCTGAAGAAGAAACACTCCCTCACCCTATTGATCATCTCGCACACGCCCAAGCGGAATTTGAGCAATCCGATCACGCAAAACGACCTGGCCGGGTCCAAGAAGCTCTACAACTTCTTTGACAACGTGTTTGCAATCGGACAATCGGCGCAGGACAAGCGGATCAAGTTTGTCAAGCAGGTCAAGGTCCGGGCCAGCGAATATATGTACGACGCGGACAATGTCATCGTGTACGAGATCACCAGCGAGGACGGGTACGTGCGGTTCCTGCACAAGGGCTACGGGAAGGAATCGGAACATTTGAGGGACAAGAGCGAGGAGGATGAAAGCCAGGTGCGTTCCTACATTCTGACGTGTCACAGGGAGGGAAAATCGGTGCGGGAAATCGCGGACCTGGTGAACCGGAGCAAAACCTCGGTGCATCGGATCATAGCCCGGGAGAAAAACAAGGAGGATATTGCTCCGGTGGAGGCTGTCCCACCCGGGGATGTGGGACAGGTGGGACACGTGGGACAGTTGGGACAGTCGGAGCCGGTGCAGATTCATGGGAGGTCGGGGATTCGGGATGATTTGGTGTTTGAAATGGATGAGAACCATTGTTTCTTATGAGGGCGGGACACACGTACTCCCTGCAACCGTATGAAGGGCCCGGAAGCCGGTTCACGTGCCCCGCTTGCGGGGGAAAGCGTTGTTTCACGCGCTATGTGGATGAGAACGGGGATTGGTTGGATGAGGCGGTGGGACGGTGCAACCACGAGAGCCGTTGCGGGTACCATTACACGCCCAGGCAATTCTTTGAGGACCACCCTTCTGCCCGACCTGACTGGAAGGAGAACTTTTTCCGGATCCCTCAACGCAGCATACCACACCCGGTCAAGAAACGGTTGTGGACCCTATCGGCGGATATTGTAAGGAATTCCGTACACCCTACCCTTGACAGCGATTTCACCTTGTTTCTGAAAAATCTGATCGGCAGGGAAAAGACCTGCGAGGCGGTCAACACGTATTGTTTGGGCGTGACCAAAAACCGGGATGTGATTTTTTACCAGCTGGATAAGGAGGGCCGCTGCCGAACGGGGAAGATCATGAAGTACGACCGAAAGACCGGGCACCGGATCAAGGACGAGCAGGTCGGTGGAAAGATCACCTGGGTGCATGCGGTGTTGAGGCAGTCCGCGGATCCTTTGTTGCGCCTTCCCGATGGCTGGGAGTTGACCCAGTGTCTGTTCGGGGAGCATTTGTTGAAGCAATACCCCTTCAAGCCGGTGGCCCTGGTGGAAAGCGAGAAAACCGCTGTGATCTGCAGTGCGTTCTGGCAGGAGTACATTTGGCTGGCCACTGGGGGAAAATCACAGCTCAACGACCGGCTGCAGGTGCTCAAGGGGCGTAAGGTCGTGGCGTTTCCGGATGTGGATGGGTACTTGGAATGGAAAGAAAAGTTATCCCGGGTCAGGGGGCTGGATATTGTGGTGTCGGATGTGCTGGAGAAAGAGGCTTCTTTTGAGGATCGGGCCAATCATGTGGACATTGCGGATTTGC
>JAKPRU010000839.1 GCA_029557025.1 Candidatus Omnitrophota bacterium
GCCTTCGGCGACTTTCGCAAGACGTTTGTCGCTGTCGGCAAGAACCGAGTCGTCCATATAGATCGCCTTGTAGGTGTTGTCGTCCACCCGTGTGCGATTCGCAATGATCTTCCCCAGCTTGGCGAAATCGTCCTTGCCGATCCGCACGGAGCGGCCGACAAATTCAGGGAACAGGACCGCGCTTTCCTGGGTAGCGAAAAATCGGTCGATGATGCTCGATTCGGGGCCGCTGACCTTGATACCGGCCAGGGCCAGCTGTCGCTCGAACGCATCCAAGGCCGATTCCGCGCCGGAGGGATCGAGTTCCTCCAGGTAGCCGGAGAGGTGAACGCCGCGCTGCCGGGCTTCGCTATACAATCCGGGATGCAGTGGAATGCCGGCAGCGCGCTGCAATTCCGTCGGCAATCCCGTTCGTTGTTCTTCAGGAATCAACATGGTCAATTCTCCTTGAATGAATGGCTAATAGAGTGGAATGCGATCAACCCAGAAGGACATCGCAGGTGTGGTTAATGGAATCCACTGCGATGACCGTACCGCGTGCCGGATTTCCCCCGGCAGGGACATCGGAACCCTCGGCTATAGCGGGAGCCTTGTAGACTTTTCCCGCGCCGTCCACAACGACACCGTTCCCGACAACAGGTGCGGTCTTGTCGGTATTCACGGCAAACCGGGCGACACCTGCAATCTGTACCGTCGCAAGACCGTCGCCGACATGCTCCAGCCTGCCGAGCAGCACTTCGCCGTCCGAGCCGTGGTCGACCTCATTACTCGCGGACAGCGATACCGCATCGCCCAAGTTGTTTATTGTGAGGTCACTGACCCCCGCGGTCGTGTCGATCTGAAACGTGGCGTATAAGGCCCCGACCCCGTTGTTATCTACGGACCGTGCCATGTGTGTTCTCCTTGTCTGTTAATAGAATGTAAGAATGAGGTGATTCGCCTCGAAAACGATATTCGTTCAGGAAATCAGCAGGCCTATCGACTGCCGCCTGTCGATCGGTAGTCAACGAATGGGGACGTGTGGGAAATAGAAGCCGGAACTCCTCGGAGATCCGCTCATGCAGATTTGTCAGTTCAGAAACCGGCAGGTCCGCCCTGGCGAGATGTTTTTGCAGTTCCGAAAGACGTTCCTCTTCGCCGGTGGTAAGGACAATCGTGCGCATTCGTATCTCCGTCTCCTTGCGGAGCCGCTGAAGAGACTGCTTTCCCAATTCCAGGATATCCCGTCGTCGTTCCTGACTGGTTTCGAGCGCATCCTGTTTCTTCTCCAATTCGCCGTATTCTTGCCGGAGCGCTCGAAGGTTCTCGGACTGTTCGGCGAAGGCATACGCGAGACGCCTGACTTGCAGTATTCCCATTTGCGGTGACTCGTTTCGGTTAGTGGCAGGCTGTTCCATCGTCTTTCCTTTTTTTTCGATTGCCTTTCTATTTATTAGTGAAACGGCGCACATTCCTGGATTTTCCGGGGAGACGCGCGAAAGAACTTGTTGAAAAAGATCGGCTGTTATTGGCATTCGGGAACAGACTTGCTATAGTCGAATGACTACGAAATGAGAGGATCTCCGATGGCTGAGTCGTCCGGTAGTGTGGATATTTCCGTCGTCATTCCGGTGTTCAACGAAGCACAGAGTTTAGCGCCGCTCCATGCCGCGCTGGTGGCTGCCCTTGAACCGCTCGGCAGAGCGTATGAAGTGCTGTACATCGATGACGGAAGCACGGACCGTTCGCTGGATGTCCTGCGCGAGCTGGCACGGCGGGACCCCCGGATTCGCGTGCTGGTTTTCCGGAAGAATTTCGGCCAGACAGCGGCTCTGGCGGCGGGCATTGACTGTGCAGAGGGAGAAATCATTGTCACGCTGGACGCCGACTTGCAGAACGATCCGGCCGACATCCCGATCCTGATCGAAAAGATGTCCGATGGATATGATATTGTCTGCGGCCGAAGGAAGGACCGCCGGGATTCCCTCCTGCGGCGGCTTTCTTCCTGGACGGCGAATCGACTTGTGCGCGCTGTGTCCGGCCTGCAATTGCACGATATCGGTTGTACGTTGCGCGCCTGCAAAGCGGATATGCTGAAAGAAGTATCGCTATACGGCGAGATGCACCGGTTCCTTCCGGTATATGGGTCTCAACTCGGAGCGCGGATCTGCGAGGTACCCGTTCGCCATCATCCACGTCAGTATGGGAAAGCAAAGTACGGGTTGGAGCGGACACCGAAAGTACTGCTGGATTTGCTCGTGTTGCTGCTGTTGGGGAGTTATATTACACGCCCGATTCATTTCTTCGGGGCCATCGGCGGGACGCTGATGGGGGCGGGATTCCTGTGCGGGGTGTGGGTATTAGTAGACAAGTTCCTCACCGATCAGAAAGCGCACCGAAATCCGATTCTTTTGCTGGCGGTGTTTCTGGCGCTGCTCGGTGCGCAAATGATAATGCTGGGATTGTTAGCCGAACTACTGACCCGCATTTACCACGAATCAAAGCAGAAACCGATTTACCGGATTCGGGAAACCATTCATTTTGCATGAAGAAGACAGGCAGGCACGGAGGTCCGCCTCTACCATAAGCCGTAGCCTATCTGTGGTTGACCGGAAAATCCCCCACTCCGGCATACCGTAAGGACAACCCCCCCGCGATTGACTTGACAAGCCCCACCCTGGCCCTCCCCGTGA
>JAKPRU010000858.1 GCA_029557025.1 Candidatus Omnitrophota bacterium
GCCTTCGGAACATACGCAGAGCAGATTCTTTACCTGGGTTCCCGTTCAATTCCTCTCTACGCCGGCCTTGCGATTCTCGTGTTGACCGGATTGAATATCCTCGGTATCCGCGTCGGCAGTCTCGGTCAGAACATTCTCACCGTAGCCAAAGTCTGCGGCATTCTCGGAGTGCTTCTTGTTGCCCTGATATCCTCTTCCTCTCCGATCATTGCGGAAATCCCCAACACATCGACCACTCTGCCCAACTTCATGGTAGCAATGATTCTCATTTTGTGGACATACGGCGGGTGGAATGAAACCGCTTATGTAGCCGCCGAGGTTCGCCATCCCGAAAAGAGTTTACCCCGTTCCATTTTTTACGGAACGGTCTTTGTCATTATTCTCTACACAGCAATCAACGCCGTCTTCCTGCGCACATTGGGGGTAGCCGGTGTAGCCGGATCGAAAGCAGTGGCGGCAGACTGTCTCGCGACGGCGCTGGGAGAACCCGGACGGCAAATCATCAGCGCCCTCGTTCTCCTCTCCGCATTGGGTGCGGTAAACGGATTGATTCTCACGGGTGCGCGAATCTCTTACGCCATGGGTGTTGAGCGTTCGCTTTTCCGACTATTGGGACAGTGGAGTTCCCGGTTCGGCGGGCCGATTTGGGCGTTTCTCGTTCAGGGGTTTCTGTCGGTGATCCTGGTGTGGACCGGAACATTCGAGGCGTTAGTTACATACACGGCGGCTGCCGCGTGGATCTTTTTCGCGCTCGTTCCCCTGTCCCTGCTCATTTTACGATGGCGGGATCCCGATACCCCTCGTATCTATCGTGTTCCCCTGTACCCGTTTGTTCCGATTCTTTTCCTGCTGTGTTGCCTTTACATGTTGTACAGCAGCGTGACCTACGCGGGGATCGGAGCATTACTCGGTTTCCTGATTGTCCTCAGCGGGCTTCCGGTATACTGGGTATCAAGGTGGGTAGAGAGGGGAGGGTAGTCTGCTTGCGCCCCAACCGCTCATCCCCCCACTTGCCGCTCCACGCAGTCACGGACCAGATCCACAAAATAGCGCCAATTGTCAAAAGAAACATCCGGGGGACAGGAGTGGTCAATACAGGGAATATAGCCGCCGCGTCGCAACAGCTCCGGGACTTTGCCCAGTACCTCGGCACGAATCGCGTCCCGGCCGTGCGCCACCGCGCGTTTGTCGATTCCCCCGACGATCACCAGCCGATCTCCATACTGCTCCCGCGTCCGCAAAGGACACTGGTCGGCGGCGATTTCAAACGGCATCATCATATTGACACCTGCGTCCAGGAATAATTCCATTAGTAGATCGTTGTTCCCGTCCGAATCCACCATGATCTGTTCAATACCCAGGCGGCGTACATAATCGACTAATTCCCGGTAGTACGGACTCATAAACTCACGAAATGTCGCCGGAGAAATCAGCGGAGCCGTCTTATACGACATGTCCTCCCAAAACAATACGTAGTCAATCCGAACCGATCCGGCAATCCGCCGGATATTTTCTTTGCAGTACTCCAACCAGTACCGCTGAATATCATGGATCAGGTCCGGCTGATCGTAATAGGCGTAGGAAAGATTCTCTTCCCCGAACAGATTACGCGGCGCTCCATAGAATCCGCAAAATGTAAAGGCCACAGGGTAGCGAAAATCAACCTCCCGTTCGATTTCTTCTTTTGTCGGCAACGGTCGTGTCCGGATGTCGAGACGCTGCTTGAACAGGTCCCAGTCGGCCCGATTCTTGACCGGGAACTCCAGCCACTGCGGCATGGAGAGCTCGCTGTGGACTTTGAGTTCCCTCAACACAATACCGTTTCCGCCGCGATAGGTGACCGTGTTGATATCTTCCTCGAGAATCTCCTTATCGAATTCGGGATACAGCGGAAGCCCTGTGAATCCGCTGCTGCCGGGAAGGTAAGCACGGGGGTGCATCTCAAAATACTCTTCCGGGGACTGGTGATCGGGCAGCCCCTCGTTGTGCCACCGCTCGACTGTTTGTTCCCAGAATCCCAGACTCTCCCAGCGTGGCGGCCGCGCCGAGGGATCGTGGGCACAGAGACGGCGGAACTCTTCCAGATGCTCGGTCATTTCTCTCCAAACGCAGATATTCTGTCCTCAGTGGATAAAAACGGGCCGATCGGA
>JAKPRU010000879.1 GCA_029557025.1 Candidatus Omnitrophota bacterium
AGGATGTGGCCCGCCGGGTGTTAAGGAATCTGCTGGGAGGGATGACGGACTTGGGGGCCGATCTTCCGCAGGAACAGGTAATCCTGATTGCACATGATCTCTCTCCCTCCGATACGGCAACCTTGCCGAAAGATCGGATTATCGGTTTTGCCACCGAGGTCGGCGGACCGACCAGCCACACGGCCATTCTGGCCCGAAGCCTGCGGATCCCCGCCGTGGTCGGCGTAGCCGGGCTTCTGGAGCAGGTCGGCGATGGGGACACGGTTATCCTGGATGGTTCTCACGGCACGGTGGTTGTGGGACCCTCTATGGAGACCCGGCAGCGTTACGAGCGGACGGGGCGACAGATCCAGGCCGATGAAAACCGACTCAGAACCTATGCGCTCCTGCCGACCGTGACCTTGGACGGGCACGTGCTGGACGTCTCGGCGAATATCGAATTGCCCGATGAAGCGAAGGATGCACTGCAATACGGAGCGGGGGGCATCGGCCTGTTCCGAACCGAATATCTGTTCATGCGTGCCCGAAACCTCCCCAGCGAGGAGGAACAGTTTCGGGCCTATTGCCGTGTCCTGGAATATACGAAGGGGCGACCCGTGGTGATCCGGACCCTGGACCTCGGCGGGGATAAGTTTGCGCACACGATTCCGGTTCCGGATGAGATGAATCCGTTTATGGGCTGGCGGGCCATCCGATTCTGTCTTCAGAATCGCGGCCTGTTTCGAACCCAATTGCGTGCCATTCTCCGTGCCGGGGTCTACGGACGGGCACGCATGATGTTTCCCATGATTTCCGGCGTGCGAGAACTCCGGGAGGCGCTGGCCTTTCTGGAGGAAGTCAAAGAGGAACTGCGCAAAGAAAAAGTCCAATTCGAGGAACATATACCGGTAGGGGGGATGATCGAACTGCCCTCCGCCGTCATGGTTGCGGAAGACCTTGCCCGGCATCTGGATTTTTTCAGTATCGGTTCCAATGATCTCATTCAGTATTCTCTTGCCGTGGATCGAATCAACGAGAAGATCGCTCACTTGTATCAGCCTCTTCATCCGGGAGTGCTGAGGATGATCCATCATGTCGCTCGGGTTGGGAACAGGCAGGGGATTCCAGTGGAAATCTGCGGTGAAATGGCGGCAAATCCTCTCTGCTGCCTGGTTTTGCTCGGACTGGGGATCGAACGGTTCTCCATGAGTCCTGTGGCCATCCCTCGCGTTAAAGCAATTATCCGGTCTATCCGTATGGACCAGTTGAGCTTATTCGGGGAACGAATCCTGAACATTTCCACAGCGGAACAGGTGGAGCGGTATGCTTTGCGTGTGGCCCGCCGCATTCTGCCTTTCTATCCGTGGGAGGAAGAGCAGGCGATGCCGATGGGACATGAACAACCGCCTCGTGAGGCGGTGACGAACACGGATCTGGTCGTCGAGGCATCGCTGCGGCGATGACTGGGGCACAGGCATGGCACGATCGGGCGATTCCGTCCCTGTTTCCATTTTGAGTGTTCGGGTGGTTCCTCGTTCGTCCCGTCCGGGGGTTGTGATCTGGGAAAACGGGACAGCTCGTGTCCATCTCAGCGCTCCACCCGTGGAAGGGAAGGCAAATCGCGAGCTGATTTCGCTGGTGTCGAAAGTCCTGGGGATTCCACGTTCGTCCGTCGAAATCCGATCCGGGACCAGGGGACGAGACAAGACCGTTCGAATTACGGGGCTGGCTCAAGATATCCTGGAGGCGAAGCTGGCGCAGTTTGCGGCGAAAGAGGTTTGACTCCAATTGACCGGAAAATTGATTTCCATCGAGGGCATTGAGGGGGCAGGAAAAAGCACAGTCGCGGCGCGCCTGACGGACCGACTTCGGCAGTCGGGACATTCCGTGCTGGAGTTGCGGGAGCCTGGCAGCACTCCCGTGGGGGAAACTCTGCGTACCCTGCTCAAAGACGGCACGATCCGTCTTGCGCCGCTCACGGAAGCGTTCCTGTTTGAAGCCGCGCGTCATGAGCTGGTGGTTCGGCGGATTCGACCCGCTCTGACCGAGGGGCAATGGGTAGTGGTCGATCGGTTCTACGATTCCACGACGGCGTACCAGGGGTGGGGGCGGGGGCTGGATGTGGAAATGCTCTGTCGGATGCACAGGGATGCCTGCGGAGAAACGGTCCCGGATTTGACACTCCTGCTGGATATCGACACGGCTGTCGGATTGAGCCGAGCGCGTTCTGTTACCCGGGGACAGGGTGAAACGGCACGGGATCGCTTTGAACAGGAAGGGATTGCTTTCCTGGAACGGGTTCGGGAGGGATTCCTTTCTATCGCCCGGGCCGAACCCAACCGGATTGTGGTGATTCCGGTCACCGGTGATGCGGAAATGGTGGTGGAATGCTGCCTGCGGGCAGTCGAGGAAAAATTCAGCAGCTGAATTGAATAGTCGGCGTTCCTTGACTCAGCCTGCCTAAATCTATAAAATTATTAAGCTGTGCTGAAAGTCTGTTCGCGCGAAGATTTAGAAGACGAAAACAAACCGACACAGCCATAAGAAGGAATCTTTCGGAGACCATGTTTGGAGGCAGTGACCTCTCGGCCGTTCAACAAACTTTCCGCAGGAATGGGAAACGGTGCTGAAGGCACATTCGGCGCGACCGCCATAAGCGGAAACACATGGAGAGATTAACTTCTGAACGTTTGGTGTTTCCTGGTGTGAATTGTCCAGGTGTATTCACAGAAACGGTTGGTCTCCGCGATATCGAAACCACTGAAATACGATCTATGTTTCCATGGATTCACATTGAATCGGATCAGAACTCTTGCGGCGCGGTTATCACCCGGCTCATCAGGCCGGCCTGAATCGTACCGCATCCCCGTATGGGGGTTATCCATCAATCGAGGTGCCTTATGATTCGGAAATTGGATGCCAGTCCCAGTCCCTGGCGCGAACGTCAGAATTTCTCTCGCATTCAATCCGTTGTCGAGATCCCGGATCTGATTGAGACGCAGCAGTCCTCGTATCGGGATTTCCTCCAGGAGGATGTGGTTCCCGACAAACGTCGAGAGATGGGGTTGCAGCAGGCCTTTAAGTCCATTTTTCCTATCAAAGGGAGAGACTCGTCCAGCCTGGATTTTGTCGGCTATCATCTCGGTCGCCCCAAGTATAAGGTGATGGAATGTATCGAACGCGGGATGACCTATGCCGCGCCTCTTCGCATCAAAGTCCGGCTGGTCATCAAGGCGGCCCCCGCCAAGGACGCCGAACCGGAAGTGGTCGATATCCGCGAAGAAGACATCTACTTGGGCGAGATTCCCCTGATGACCGACCGGGGAACTTTTGTCATCAACGGCGCCGAGCGGGTTGTGGTCAGTCAGCTCCACCGGTCCCCCGGCGCGGTATTCAACGTGGAAACCCACCATACCGGCCAGAAACTCATCACCGCCAGTATCATCCCCAACCGGGGTGCCTGGCTGGAGTTCGAGAACGATCTGAATGATGTGTTGTATGTCATCATTGACCGCAAACGCAAAATGCCCGTCACCATACTGCTGCGGGCATTCGGATACGGAACGGATGAAGAGATTTTCTCGCTTTTCATCGAGCGTCAGAAAGTCTCTCTCCAAGACGAGAAAAAGGCCCTGATCGGGCGTCTCCTGGCAACCGAAATTCGGGATCCGAGCTCCGAGGCCACTGTTTTCGAGGCGGGAACGGAGATTGATGAGGTGGTTCTGAATCGCCTCTCCGAATTGAATATCCATGACATCGTCATTGTGCGGAGTCACCCGGAGGACTTTCGGATGATCTGGAATACCATCTTGAAAGATCCGACCAAGAGCCGCGATGACGCGCTGCGGGAAATCTATGCCACCTTGCGCCCCGGGGAACCGCCGGCTCCCAAAAATGCGGAAGCCCTGATTCAAAATCTCTTTTTCCGCGCACGCCGATACGATCTTTCCAAGGTCGGCCGGTATCGTATGAACACCAAGCTGGGGATTCATATCGATCAGGAAAAAGTAACCCTTTGCCCTGAAGATCTGGTTGCGGTGGTGTCCTACATTCTCGGCCTCAATCGTGGAGAAGGCGTTTCGGATGATATCGACCACCTGGGGAACCGGCGTGTTCGCACCATCGGGGAACTGCTGGAAAACCAGATTCGTGTCGGCCTGGCCCGCATGGAACGCACCATCCGCGAGAAAATGGGCATCCTGGACCTTGAGAATGTCATGCCCCGCAATCTGATTAATGCCAAACCGATCACGACGGTAGTCGCGGATTTCTTCGGTCGCAGCCAACTCTCGCAGTTCCTGGACCAGGTCAACCCCCTCTCGGAACTGACGCATAAACGTCGCTTGTCCGCGCTCGGACCCGGTGGACTGAACCGCGAACGCGCCGGATTTGAGGTCCGCGACGTTCACCATACCCACTACGGCCGGATTTGTCCCATTGAGACCCCGGAAGGGCCGAACATCGGTCTCATTTCCAGCCTGTCCACTTATGCTCGGATCAATGAATTCGGATTTATTGAGACTCCCTATCGCCGCGTCAAAGGCGGTCGAGTTACGAACGAGATTGTCTATTTGTCCGCCGATGAGGAAGACCGCTGCATCATCGCTCAGGCTAACGCTCCCATTGACGAAGAAGGCAAGTTCAAAAGGGAGCTGGTCCTGTCACGGGAGCGTGGAAATTTCCCGCGTGTTCCTCCGGACAAAGTGGATTTCATGGATGTCTCTCCCTTGCAGCTGGTTTCCATTTCAGCCGCTCTGATCCCGTTCCTGGAGAACAATGACGCGAACCGGGCGCTCATGGGTTCCAATATGCAGCGCCAGGCTGTGCCGCTCCTGAAAACCGAGGCTCCTTTGATCGGCACGGGTGTCGAATACAAGGCCGCCAAGGATTCCGGCGTCGTCGTGGTAGCGAAACGGGACGGACTCGTGGAGTATGTCAGCGCCGAACGAATCGTGATTCGACCGGATAATCCCCTCTCGGACAACGACGTGGATGTTTATCCCCTGAAGAAATTCGTCCGATCGAATCAAAACACCTGCATCAACCAGAAGCCCATTGTGCGGAAGGGAATGCGCATCCATGCCGGAGACGTTATTGCCGACGGTCCGGCCACGGATAACGGAGAACTGGCACTCGGGCGAAATGTCCTGGCCGCTTTCATGTCCTGGGAGGGCGACAACTTCGAGGATGCCATCGTGGTCAGCGAGCGCCTCATCCGAGATGATGTTTTCACCAGCGTCCACATTGAGGAGTTCAAGGTTGAGGCCCGTGATACCAAGCTGGGCGAGGAAGAAATCACCCGCGATATCCCCAATGTGGGGGAAGAGGCTCTGAAGAACCTGGATGAAAAGGGAATCATCCGCATCGGGGCAACGGTACGCGCAGGGGATATCCTGGTCGGGAAGGTTTCCCCGAAAGGAAAAGTACAGACCACGAATGTGGAGAAGCTGTTGCGGGCTATTTTCGGCAAACGGGCCGAGGATGTTCGCGATATTTCCCTCAAAGCCCCACCGGGGACCGAGGGAATTGTGGTCGATGTAAAAGAGTTTCAGCGAAAACTTCGAACCGGGAAGGGGCGGGGCGATGATGCAACCAGTCTCAAGCGCCTGGCCGCCCAGCGGGATCGTCTGGCCCACGAACTGGAGACGGAGTGGTATCAACGGATTCGCAACTTCGTCCTCGGAAAAACGGCCGCGAACGACCTGGTCGATACCGAGACGGGTGAGATCATTGTCCCCGCCGGTAAAAAAATCACGAGCGCGGATCTCAAGAAGGTCCAGGGAACCAGTCTGCGTGAATTGCGTATCGAGGACGACACATTCCTGGATGAATTGCACCTCGAGTTCAGCAAGCAGATCGAAGATGTGTATCTGGAATACGAGAAGGAAGTGGAACGGATCAAGATGGGCGACAACCTGCCGCCCGGTGTTATTAAGCTGGTCAAGGTCTACGTGGCCAAGAAAAAGCGACTTTCCATCGGCGACAAGATGGCAGGACGTCACGGGAACAAGGGGGTGGTCTCCAAAATTGTTCCGCTGGAGGACATGCCGTTCCTGGAAGACGGAACGCCGGTTGATATCATTCTCAATCCGTTGGGTGTTCCTTCCCGAATGAATGTGGGACAGGTTTTCGAGATTCATCTGGGTTGGGCAGCCCAGAAGTTGGAGCGATATGTTGCCACCCCGGTTTTTGATGGGGCCACGGAAGAGGATGTTGTGGAGCATCTGCGCCTGGCCGGACTCCCGGAAGACGGCAAGACCGTTCTGTATGACGGACGAACGGGAGAGCCGTTCAGCGACCGGATCACGGTCGGGTACATCTATATGATGAAGTTGAATCACTTGGTGGACGACAAGATGCACGCGCGTTCTATCGGTCCGTATTCCCTGGTTACGCAGCAGCCGCTGGGCGGTAAGGCCCAATTCGGCGGACAGCGCCTCGGTGAAATGGAAGTGTGGGCGCTGGAAGCTTACGGTGCGGCCCATACGCTGCAGGAATTGTTGACCGTCAAGTCGGACGATATTGTCGGTCGCAACCGGATCTATGAAGCCATCGTAAAAGGGGAGAACGCACGAGCGCCCGGACTCCCGGAATCGTTCTATGTGCTCATCAAGGAACTTCAGAGCCTCGGTTTGGGCATTGAAATTGATGAGATGGAAGAAGAAGAAGAGGAGGAGGAGGCGACGAAATCCGCATCGACGGCTGCGGAGCAGCCGGAGGTGCAGGAAGTAGCCCGCTGAGTGGACCCGACCGTCGTTGACTGTCGGGAGAATCCCCAACTGTGAGGAGAAGCACACTTATGTGGAAATCGGTTCAAACTCCCAGCGCCAAACCCCGCGAGGAAGAGATTCGCGATATCAACCGGATTCGATCCATTCGGATTACCCTGGCTTCTCCGGAAACCATTCGAAGCTGGTCCTATGGAGAAGTCAAGAATCCCGAAACGATCGACTATAAGACATACAAACCGAAAGCGGATGGACTCTTTTGCGAGCGTATCTTCGGTCCGACACGGGACTATGAGTGCGCGTGTGGCAAATTCAAAGGAATTAAGCACAAGGGAGTCACTTGTGATCGGTGCGGTGTAGAGGTCATCCAGGCCAAGGCGCGGCGCAGTCGCCTGGGGCACATCGAACTGGAAATGCCCGTCTCCCATATCTGGTTCTCCAAAGGGGTTCCAAGCCGGATGGCTGCCCTCCTGGATATGTCAATCAAGGCATTGGAGCGGGTTCTTTATTTTGAAGAATACATTGTCCTCGATCCGGGCGACACGGATTTGGAACTTTATCAATTGAT
Organism: Candidatus Omnitrophota bacterium; assembly: GCA_029557025.1. Lineage (GTDB taxonomy): Bacteria > Hinthialibacterota > Hinthialibacteria > Hinthialibacterales > JAKPRU01 > JAKPRU01. The sequence continues at coordinate 7,276 of JAKPRU010000879.1, forward strand.
CAATGAGCGGTCTTATTCCGAGCTCCGTCAGGAATACGGCGATTCGTTTCGGGTCGGAATCGGTGCGGAAGCCGTTCGAGAAATCCTTGCGAGTATGAATCTCGACCAGATAGCCAAGGAACTGAAAAAAGCCATCCGGGAAAGCCGTTCGAAGCAGAAAGTCAAACGGTATATCAAGCGTCTCAAGGTGGTAGATGATTTTCGAAACAGCGGCAACCGCCCGGAATGGATGATTTTGGAAGCCCTGCCGGTTATTCCGCCGGATCTGAGGCCTCTGGTCCCCCTGGATGGGGGGCGGTTTGCAACTTCAGACCTCAATGATCTCTATCGCAGGGTCATCAACCGAAACAACCGTCTCCGTCGTCTGAAAGAAGTGCGGGCGCCGGAAGTGATTATCCGCAACGAGAAACGGATGCTTCAGGAGGCGGTTGATTCTCTTCTTGACAACGGCCGTCGCGGACGGCCTGTCAAAGGCTCCAACAACCGGCCCCTCAAGTCCCTGTCGGATATGTTGAAGGGAAAACAGGGCCGATTCCGCCAGAATCTCCTTGGGAAACGAGTGGATTATTCGGGTCGAAGCGTCATCGTGGTTGGTCCGGAACTGAAGTACAACCAGTGCGGACTTCCGAAACAGATGGCCCTGGAGCTGTTTGAACCGTTTATTATCCGCAAATTAGAGGAACTGGATGAAATTACTACCATCCGAAGCGCGAAACGCAAGATCGAACGCGGTGACCCGGAGGTCTACGATGTGCTGGAAGAAGTGATTCAGGACCACCCGGTTCTCTTGAACCGTGCTCCGACCCTGCACCGCATGGGTATCCAGGCCTTTCAGCCTATTCTGGTCGAAGGGAAAGCGATCCGTCTCCATCCGCTGACCTGCACGGCGTTCAATGCCGACTTCGACGGCGACCAGAT
>JAKPRU010000883.1 GCA_029557025.1 Candidatus Omnitrophota bacterium
GGTTCCTGCCGTGGTGGGAAGTGCAATAAACGGGACTCCGGTCTGTGTCACAGGCTGACCGTCAAAAATCTCCCGAACCGTGGAAGGCTCGTGAACCAGCGCCGCAACCGCTTTGGAGGCATCCAGGACACTGCCGCCGCCGATCCCGATCACCACATCACAGCCGGCCTTTCGGCACTGCGCCCGCGCCTGTTCGACATAGGCCAATTCCGGCTCCCCCGACGGACCCGGGCAAATCTCAACTTGAGCGCAACTCGCACGCAAAGAGGAAACGAGATCGTCCAGGTCGCCACGTTCCAAGGGAGTGCGGCTTGCCATAAAAAACGCACGTGAGCCGAGTTTCGCTGCCTCCTCTGCAAGATGTCTGCGCGAGCCGACTCCGAACAGGATTCTCGGCACGGTTCGAAACACGAAAGTCTTTTCCATCCTCCATCCTTCTCCCCTTCCTTAATTCTTAATTTCTCCCCCTCTCCCTCCCGGAGAGAGTTGGGGTGAGGAAGTCTTCGGATGTCATCAATCTTCCGCCCTATGCTTATTTCTTCTTCCCGATGAGAATCCCGCAGGTCTGATCGAAAACGCCGCCCGGCTCCAGGCCAAGCGCCAGCAGATTCATCATTTTTCGGATCAGCACAATAATTTCGGACCGTTCCTCATGCCGCCACCCGACCAATCCGTGCCGGGTCAGGCGGAGGATGCAATCCTCCCACAATCTTTCTCGTTCCGGTTCCGAGTAATTCAGCCACAGATCCGTACTCAGAACCGCTTCTTTCAGTTCCAGTGTGGGGAGAACGACATGCGATTCCGTTACCTTGCCGAATGTTCGTTCAACGACCCCCAGGATGACCCGCGAAACCTGTAAGTCCGAAAGGGTGAGTTTCATCTTGCTCTGTTGTTCCGCATAAAGCAGACGATAGATCTCCAGGAACTGATCGAGCCGTTCCAGTTGAATACCCAGGCCTTTCGCCTCGGAGGAATCGCTGAGAATTCCGGCGGCGATCATCCGGTTGATCAGAGACTGCGCTTCTTCGGCACTGATGTCGAACACAATGCGGATCTTCTCGCAAAGATCGACCGGGGTGCGACTCTCGACATTCGATTCCGTCGCAGCCACCCAAAGGCGGGTTAAAGTCAGCAATCGATTCCAGAAAGAAATCTCTTCTGGGGAATAGTTGCGCAGAACCTTCTCATTCGCCAGGCGAAGTTTGTTCGCCATGGAACGGAACAGAACGATAGCCGTATCGGGATGATCGCGCATCACTTCCGGCAGGTTGGTCAGATTCAGCATCAGGGCATCGGTCTCGGTCATCGCAGTGACTGTGGCCGTGCGGGGCTTGCGGTCAATCACGCTGATCTCGCCGACCAGGTCGTTTGCGCCCAGTTCCGCAAGAAGCTGATCCCGCCCGCCGACTTTCTTGGTGACTGAAACCCGTCCGTTCAGAATCAAAAACGCCCAACCGCTGATCTCCCCCTCTTTCACCAACACCTGGCCGGGAAAAAACTTCTTTCGGACACGTGAGATCGGTTTCTTAGCCATTCAACTGCATTCACGCTCGGAGGGCCGGACCCTCCATCCCTCTATTGATATTCAAATAAGAAGAATACGCGAACCGTACGCCCCAGTCTACATTCCCGGAGATCGTCACGAACATCCTGACCGCTCTACCGCCCAGGCACAGGCTATCGTAGGATCAATTTACACAGAATCGACTCTTCATTTTAAATGAATACGCTCCGGGAGAAACCATGCATTCCGAGACCTCATTGATATCGCGCAATGTTCCTTTTGTTTCCACGAGCTTTCGAACTATTCAGACTCCGATTCCGGTTCCGGCCAGCATCCCTCTCCTGAAGGAAATGGCATCCTGTGAACCGCGATCGATGGGCGGGCAACCGCCGATTATCTGGGATCATGCGAAAGACTTTTCGGTCTGGGATGCCTATGGTAACCGATGGATTGACTTTTCCAGCGGCGTTCTGGTTACAAACGCGGGACACTCGGCGGAGGAGATCATTCGAAGCCTGCGGGATCAAATCGACCACGGCCTTTTGCACAGCTATTGCTTCCCAAACCAGGCCCGCATCGACCTGGTTCGGAAACTCAACAGCCTCGTCCCGCCGCCGCTTGAGAAGGTTTTTCTGTTGACAACCGGCGCAGAATCCACAGAATGCGCACTCAAACTGGCAAAGACCTGCGGCAGGAAGGTCGGCGGAGACAGGAAAATCGTCATGGTGTCGTTCCGAAATGCGTTCCATGGACGGACATTCGGCGCGCAACTCATGGGCGGTACTCCAGCCCTGAAGGAATGGATCGGAGAACAAATCCCCGGTTTCGTTCAGGTTCCTTTCCCCGATGGCTGGCGGAACACCGACACGGACTTCTCGGCATTCGAGCGAAGCCTGGCTCAACAGGGAATATCGCCCGAGACGGTTTGCGGAGTGATTACCGAAACCTTCCAGGGCGGAATGGGCTGTTTTGCCCCCAAAGCATACATGCAGGCATTACGAAAATGGTGTGACACACACAATGCCCTCTTGATTCTCGATGAGGTCCAGGCCGGGTTCGGGCGCACCGGAACATTCTGGGGATTCGAACATTACGAAATCGTGCCGGATATCATCTGCCTGGGAAAAGGAATCAGCAGCAGCCTGCCGCTGTCGGCGGTCATCGGTCGAAAGGATGTCATGGACCTGTACGGTCCGGGGGAAATGACCAGCACCCATTCCGGCAATCCGCTTTGTTGCCGGGCCGCGCTGGCAAGTATTGAAAGAATAGAGAAAGAAAACCTCGTTCGGCAGTCGGCGCTCTTAGGGGCGATCCTGCACGAAACTCTGAACACCATCCAAAAACGCCACACAGATGTTATCGGCGCAGTGATGGGAAAAGGCCTGGTGGCAGGAGTCATGTTCACCCGCGCGGGAACGAAAGACCCGAATCCAAGCACAGCATCACAAGTCGTTCAACGATGTGTCGAGAAAGGCGTGATGTTGTTCGCCCCTGTCGGACCGGGAGGCGGAACCATTAAAATCAATCCGCCGCTGTGCATCTCCGAAGAGGCGTTGCGAGAAGGGCTGGAGGTTTTCGAAGAGGCATTAACCGAGGCGGAGAAGAAATGACTCCCTCACCCCAACCCTTTCCCGGAGGGAGAGGGGGACACAGAATCGTCATTCCGGCGAAAGCCGGAATCTCCAAGCCTTGAAGGAAGCTGGCCCAAGCTTCCAGCTTGGGACCAGGCAACAGAAACAGCGTTGATCGCCCATGGCCAGTGATGTCCGTCTATCCGATCTGTCGAAAAGCTACGGCGAGATCGTCGCAGTAAGGAATCTCAGCCTGCACATCCGTGCGGGAGAGTTCTTCAGTCTGGTCGGCCCAAGCGGGTGCGGAAAAACAACGATTCTGCGGATGATCGCCGGATTTGAAGTACCGGATACCGGCACGATCCACTTCGGCGACCGGGAAATGACGCAAGTCCCGGCAAACGAGCGGAACACCGGCATGGTGTTTCAGAACTATGCACTGTTTCCGCATATAACCGTCGGTGAAAATATCGCGTTCGGACTCCGTGCCCGTCACCTGCCGAAAGTCGAAATCGCCGCGAGAACCCAGGCCGCCCTCGCGATGGTTCAGCTGACCGGACTGGAGAATCGTTCCGTCCGGGAACTCTCCGGTGGTCAGCAGCAACGGGTCGCCTTGGCGCGTGCCCTGGTCATCCGCCCGAATGTCCTCCTGCTCGATGAACCTCTTTCGAACCTCGATGCGAAACTGCGTGCGGAAACACGCGCCCAGCTTCGTCACCTGGTTCATGAATCGGGAATCACAACCGTGTACGTCACCCATGACCAGGAGGAGGCCCTGGCGCTCTCCGACCGGCTGGCTGTTCTTCGGGGTGGAACGGTTCAGCAGATCGGAACCCCCGTGGATGTCTACCTCACACCGGTCAACGAATTTGTGGCGCGATTCATGGGACACACGAATCTGCTCGATGGGCGAATCATCGAGTCCGATCGACGTTCCAGCACGTTAGCCATTCAGGGAACCGATCGGACCATCCTCGGACCGCCGGTTCCCGATCATTCAGGCGATACGGTCAGTGTGGTTCTGCGCCCTGAGTGTCTTCAGATCGAGGACAGCCTCAGCAGCCCCTCCCGACATGGCAACCGCTGGGAAACCACCATCGTCGCAACGGAGTTCCGAGGGGCATTCACCGCATACACAATCCGCCTTTTCGACACCGATCTCTTTGTCTACCGCATCACACGGGGAAATCAACTTCTCCAGGGAAACATCACCATATCCATTCCCCCCGATCAGGTCATCATCCTGCCGAACAAGTAGCCGAGAACCTCGCTACATCCCCTGCCGGTGCCACCACCCCTGAAATCTCAGGAGATCTTTCGAATTGATCTTTCCGTCCTGGTTAAGATCGGCGGATGGAATGACTTTCGGCGCTTCAATTCCCTCCCCCCAATCGCCGGTAATGCGAATCAGAATGCTGCGACGCTCGACGTAATCGTCGGCCCGGAGAATCAAGATTCCCTGCGAGAATCCCAGAATACCGAGTTCGAACGCGTACTTCGAATCCGGTCTCTCCCTGGCAATGATTCTCGATTCTCCCTCCAGGGAGTACAACAGGACCACTGCATAGAAATTCCAATCCTGCGCCATCACCACGCCGCGTCCGGCATCCAGCAGAATCCCGTAACTCTGCGGCAACATCGGCCAAATCTCCTCGCCGTCAACCAAAATGGAATCCTCCACAACGAAAGCGTCAATCAAATGAAATCCGGTTCCCGGCGCAATGAACTCGGATGCCTCCACAGCCGCCGGATGGCTCAGAAGATTCGCAGTCGAACCGGAAACCGGCGATTCACCTGCCCTTGCCGGGTGTCCGCGAAGCCCACTTTGACCATGCTGTCCATACACAACCGGACTATACACACAAACAACCGAAAAAAAGAAAAGGAAAACTTTCATCTGCGGGTCTCCTTCAAGGATGTAAGGCAAGCTATGTTACAATACGCAGACTCTTTTGAATGGAGGACCGCCATGACCTCGAAAGAACGCATGATGCGTGCCCTGCACCGCGAAAAACCGGACCGCCTGCCGGTTACCATCCACCAGTGGCAGCAATTCCACCTGGACCGGTACATGGGCGGGGTCGATCCGCTTACCGCGTTTCGCATAACCGGAATGGATGCCGCCATTCAGTACTTCGAGGCTATGGGACAGTTCTGGATTCCCAATGCGGAACAATACATTGTTCAGACCCCCCAGTGGCGCGAAGAAATCGAGGTAATCGATCCCAATCCCAACAACAAAATCCTCCATCATACGATCACTACCCCCGAAGGCGTTCTGACTTACAAAACCGGCGGGGACCTGAAAACCACCTGGATCACCGAATATCTTGTCAAACGGCATGAGGATATCGAGTTGATTCGCCAATACATGCCTGTCGCCAGATTAGACCGGGCGAAGATCGCAGCGGCCTACGATCAGGTGGGCGATGCCGGGATTCTTCGCGGATTTGTCTGGGGGGACCAGGCCGGTTGCTGGCAACATGCCTGCTGCCTGATCGAAACCGACCGGCTGATTCTGGAAACGGAGGATCACCCGGATTGGGTGCATGAATTCCTAAAGGTTCTGCTCGAAAAGAAATTGCAGTTCGTCGAGGAATCCCTGCGAGGAGCGAAGTTTGATTTGATTGAAACCGGAGGCGGCGCGAGCAGCGACACACTGATTTCACCGCGTCTGCATCGGGAGTTCTGCCTTCCTTACGACCGCGCGATTCACCGCGCTGTTCACGATGCCGGGCATATCTGCACCTACCACACCTGCGGCGGCATGATGCACATTCTCGATTTGATTGTGGAGAACGAGACCGATGTATCGGAAACCCTCTCGCCGCCGGGGATGGGCGGGAATATCACTGACCCGCGTAAGGTAGTCGATGTGTACCGCGGACGAGTCGCGATGATCGGCGGCATGGATCAGCTGAATATCCTGACATACGGAACGCCCGCCCAGATCCGCGCTGAGGTCCGACGGCTTTTCGAGGGATTCGGGCAAGATGGCGGATATATCCTGTCGGCCTCGGATCATTTCTTTGAAACCCCGCCCGAAAATCTGCGAATCTATGCGGAAGCGGCGCGGGAATGTGTGTACTGAGTTCAGTCAATCCGGTAATTCGTTCGGTCCCGTCACCGGCACGGGCAGACCAATTGCGGATTGCAGATTGCGGATTGTGGATTGCCCACTGGGAAAGCCCGCTCTTCGCCCCCTTTGTCCACTTTCTTCTCTTCAATTTTTAATTCTTAATTTTTTAAACGGAACTGTCTCATTAGACTTGACACATTCCTATAAGCCACCTTCCCGCACAGTATATCTCACCTCCGCTTTTTCTTCGAACTCACTTCACGCACTGTATCTTTCTGATACGGAGTCTCAGTATGAGACAACCTGTTTCGGCCTGTTTTTGAACCTCACAATGCCGACAATTGGTCATCTGCCGGAATTGATAAATATAACTACCTGATATGTAATGGGTTACGGCTCAGTTCGAGGCAGGGAAAGCAGCATGCAATGTTATATTACATAATGCCATAGATAGTATCTATAATGGCACGAATATTGCTCTATAATTAAATCGTAATCAATATGACTGACATCCAGGGAATCGCATCAAATGGAAAGCACTCGGATAAATGAATTGAACGATATGAATTTGCGTAAGTTCCAAGAAAAGGAACGCAGTGCGATTATTCTATTCATCAACCGTGCGGATCTTAAGTCCGGTCGTATGCTGAACGAATTGGAAACCGCGCTTGAGGAGATGGACGCCGACATTGAGGGGTGGTATTGCGTGGCAGATGAGAATACGGCTGTCTGCACTCAGTTTGAGGTGTTCGGTGTGCCGACCTTCCTGGCCGTTGGGGGACGCGCCATCCTGGGAGTCCGCTATGGAATCCAGACCGTGAGCAAGCTGATTGCCTTTGCGGAGAACGTGTTCCCAAAACGGAATTCGACCGAACCGTGACGGAAATCTCCCAAATCACCCCGGTGAATTCACAACGTGAGATGGCCCCTTTTCTTGTATAAGTAGAGAGCAGGGCATTCCGGCATCCACGCACCCTATGCCGTGGTCGGTCCCCCTTGTTGTTGACAGCGTTTGATCGGGCGTTTATTGTCAGGCGCTTGAGGAACAATGTCTGGGGCAAGCCGGAGTCCGTCCATAAAACGTCGAGAATTCTTGCACCAATCCATCTGTACCGCCGGGGCTATCGCGGCCTCGACAGGAATCACCGCTCACTCGGCATCGGTGTCCGATGTCGGAAGAAATCCGGGTGTAGATCTTTCCTCTCTTCCTTCGGGAGGCGAGTCAGGGTAAGGAAAACGAGTTTGTAGAAACAGAATAGGCATGATGAATCCGTTGCATTCTCTCAAGAATCCACTGCTTTGGTTCTTGCTTTGTGCAGGAATATCGCTTCATTTCACCGTCCTGGATTGGGGAACTCCCAACCTGGAACGGTCATTACTGGTATTCGGATCGGAAGAGCGCATTCGGGAATTGACAATACCGATGGTCCGGGCGCGAGATGAACTGTATGAATGGGTCGATAACTCGGATACCGTGCGCCCATCGGCCATCCACAAAATCGAAAGACCTGCGGTCTCTGTTTTCCCGCCCACACAGGGAGACCCGTCGGTCATACCCGAACCGGGAATGCTGAACAGCCTGCGGTCTTACCTGCTTCGTACCGGAGACCCCGACGAACAGCAGACCCTCAGCGGTTTGGCGAACATGAATCCCCTGCGCGGCGATTTCGACCCGAATGAGTACCGGTACGGCGGCGGCTACTATTACGCGCTCGCGGTTGTATTGGGGATTGGTATGGTTACCGGTCTGGTCCCGCTGTCTCGGCAGTTGGATTATTACTTCCTTCGTCCGGATGAACTGGCACGGGTCTTTGCGGCCTGCCGATTCCTGGGCGCTCTCGCCGTGGTTCTGAGCGGCGTGATCCTTTACCTCTGGGTTGAACGAAAGTGGGGGCGGCGGATCGGCCTCCTGGCGGCGACTTTCTTTTTGTTCTCCCCGTCAGTTGTTACATACAGCCACATTGCCAAGCCGAATGTGTATGCCGCATTTCTGAATCTGGTAGCCGTGGCGCTGTTAGACAAAGCCGTGATGGATTGGGAACGTACGGAACGCACGGTTCTTCCATGGGGATGGGTTCTTGCCGCCGGGTTTGTGTTCGGTCTCGGTATCGGCGCGTTTGTAGTCAGCGGAATTGTTCTGGTGTTTGCCTTGGTGTGGGTCGGAATACGAATCGGTTTCTTTCGCCGTGATCTATATCGGCTGTCTTTTCCCCTGTCCCTGTCGATTATCGTCGGATTTCTTTTAAGTAATCCATTTTTCATCTACTCGTGGGAGAATGTGTTTGATTTGTACCGCGAATGTACATCCGGTTCCGGGTGGGGTTACGGATTACCCGGTCTTTCCAAGCTGCTGTCCATGTTAGCCGGCCTGCCGGGGGCATTGGGATTTGTGGTGTGCGTGGCGCTGGCGGTGGGGTTGGTGTGTCGTCGCGAGGCCTTTACTGTGGCCACTTTGGTGTCGGTACTCGTTCTCGGACTTTTGATGGGACATCCGCGATTTGTCGTTCCGCTGATCCCGTACCTGTGTGTGGTTGCAGGCTCCGGATTCGAGTTTCTTCTGGAGCGGGTTCGATGGCGGTCTGTACAGGTTGCTTTAATTTGTGCCGGCGCGCTTGTGATCCTTATACAGGCGGGACAGGTTTCCTCGGCGTTTGTCCTAGATACACAGCACAGAAATCGGGCCGGAAAGTGGATCGCGGATACAATCCCCGCGGGGGCGACCGTGGGAATACCGGAGGGCAAGCCGGTTCTCTGGCATACTCCGCCGTTCCCCTTCGAAGCATATAGTTTGATTATTTTCCACAA
>JAKPRU010000894.1 GCA_029557025.1 Candidatus Omnitrophota bacterium
GCTTCGGCCATGATGTCCACACCGTAGAGGTTGTTGAGAATAATGGACTTCAGGATGGAATAGCGACGATTGGGATGTTTCTCCACCTGCTCCAAAATATCCCGGAAGTCGGAATATTTTTCCGGGCGATGCTTCTTCCCGGATCGTTCCAAGTCCTCCACAAACGCCTCCATGCGCTGAAGGCAGGTTTCGTACAGCGGTTCCAGGATATTGAGCGCGGCGAACAGGAACGCGCCGGAACCGCACGTGGGATCAAGAACAGTAATGCTCTCGATGGCTTTCCAGAAGGCGCGAAGCAGCTCCGGCCCTTCGCAATCCGCCAGGACATCCTGTGCAAATTGCCGGATGTTCAGGTTCAGTGTAATCAGGTCGTTGATCTCGCGCACTTCGCCGCGTTGGAGTTTCTCCCGAATCTCCAGGCAGCGGCGGCGACGGTTGACATATTCGCGCCAGGTTTCGGTCGGCAGGGTCAGTTTCTTTCCCGTTGCATCCCGCAAGGTTGCCTCACCCAGGTTGTACCGCTTGTCGAACATGCGCGATTTCGGATCGTTCATGCCGGTTTGAACGAAATCCGGCAGAGCCGATTCGGGAATCACGTTCCCATGCTCGTCGATCACGCCAAGCCGGACGGAATCATAGATGTATCGGTCGGGATTTTCTTTCAGGAGATCCCAGACAGTCGGCATGACGGGGGCATCCTGCCCCTGCTTTTCCTTCTCCCCTTCAAAGGCGATCTTGCACTTCGCGCGGGCCGCATCAAACAAGAACGGAACAATCGTGTTCTTGCCGATGTATTCCGTAATGTCTTCCTTTGTGTAATAGGCTCCCATTTGTTTCTGATTGATGTACTTCTCGAAAATGTAGCCGAGCACATCAGGATTGATTTCATTATCGGCGCGGAGCGGACGTTCATCGAGATGCCAATGATACTCATCGAAGAAATCAAAGAGTCTTGCGAACGCCTTGTCGGGGATATCGAGATCGGGATGGGAGTCTTCCAACTGGTGAACGTCAAAAAGGCCGCCGTTCAGGAATGGAATCTTGCCCAGAAGGTCTCGGAGCTTGGGGTCCCGGTCCTTCTCCTTCTGTCCGAGACCTTCATGGAAAAGCCGGACCAGGAAGTAGCGATAGAAGGTCTGGAATTTCCCTTTTCCGAGTTCCTTTTGGCAACGATGAAGACGGTTCCGCAGATAATCGGGGTCTCCATCCAGAAATCCCTTTTTCTGAATGAAATACACAAACATCAAGCGGTTCAGCATGATGGAGGTGTACCAGTTCAGTTCCGTAATATCCTTGATGCCCGTTATGAATTTCCGGAAATTGTCATGTTCTTTTTTGAAACGGTCATAGAACTTTTTCGTGACCCGATCCACGTCAAGCCCGCGTCGGACCCGTTGGGCTACCTGGGCAACGGTAAAGCCTTGCTCTTCTTCTTCCAACGTAATGACCAGAGGCTCCAGTTTTTGAAGGAGCGACTCGCCGGTATGTCCTTTCCCGAAGCGATGTTCCCGGCAAGCATCCGGTTTCCCCGGTTCCCGTTTGATCCATTGCCAAATCTGGAAGGTCTGTTCGGCATCGGTAAAGACAATCAGATGTTCATAATGAGACCTGGTGATTTCCTTGTCGATTTTTCGGCGCGTGTTGGAGTCGGGAATTTGCCCGTCCACCGAGGCAGGGCAATGAAAGACAACAAAGCCGCACTTTTCGGCGATGGAGTTTAATTGGTACGTATTCTCGCCGACTGTGACATTGTGAGTAATCGAGCAGCGATTCCAACCGAGTTCCTCAATAAATAGCGACGTGAACTGAAATCCCCGGATGCAGGTTTTTGCGCGGGAATGATTGATCGGCATGACTTATTCTCCCCCTTCCTGTGCAATCAATCCCATGGAACAGATAATGCGGGGGTCCTGTGTTTCCCGATTATCCTCTGTGATGCAGAGCTGGTCTTCATCGCGCAGAGTAATAACGAGTTCGGCGAGGGCTTCGTCGCCGATTCCCGATTTGAGTTGTCGATTGATCGCATCCTTGGCGGTTTCCCGGAGTGGATATTTGTAGATGTCGTCAATGGTTCGACGAAGATCCTCGGTTTCAAATAGGGAATCCTTAATCTGATCGAGATATCTTTTCAGGCGTTCATAGACACGATACCGCGCGCCACGGGTGCTGCCGAGTTGACCGCCAACAGCCTTTTCTTCCTGGGCGATTTGCCGGACACCCACGTGAACCCACTTGTGATGTTTGGGATGGTGGGGGAGCGCGGGAGTGTCTGGGGTACATTCCGCCGCTTTGAGAATGGCAAATTGGGACTCGCTGATGCTTCGACCGTTCTCATCTACCCAGGCCAGCGCATCGTTCTCTTCCGCCGTACGGACATACACCAGCACCCCGGGCGGTTGGCCCGGCTGAGAGACATGCGCTTTCGCAGAAAAGACAACATCCGGCAGTTCTTCAACAGCCTTTCGGAGTGCAGGATTCTCTTTAGTGGCGTTTTGCCAGATCTGAAACGCCTGGGAAGAGAGATCGACCTCGTCGTCCGGCTCCCCGTCCAGGATTCCCGCCCTTTCGTTGTACAGATCGACAATGGCCTGTTCGTCATGGTCATCCTCAAAGAACATCTCATCCGAACCGACTACTTCGGCGTTCTCTCGAAGGCGCTGCCGAACGCGGGACCGGAGATGGATGATCCGCTCCACACCTTCCGCCGGAAGGAACGAATAGCAGTGAATGGTCTCGGCTTGCTGCCCGATACGGTCCACGCGACCTACCCGCTGAACCAGCCGGATAATCGCCCAAGGCAGATCGAAATTCACCACGACAAAGGAATCCTGAAGGTTTTGGCCTTCGGACAAGATATCCGTAGACAGGAGAACACGAATTTCCTTCTCCGGGGGAATCTCCTTCCTGCACTCGTTGGCGACCGGACTGAATCGACGAACCATGTCCGTCGGGTTCTCCGAATTTCCCGTGACCGCCTCCAGGGAATCCACTCCGCGAGATCGAAGATGTTCTTTCAGGTAATCCACCGTATCCGCAAATTGACTGAACACAAGGACCTTTTCATGGGGATGCCGCTCTGTTACCAGGCGATGCAACGCGCCCATCTTGGCATCGTTTGATGAATCCCATGGCCCGCATTCACGAAGCAGTTTGAACAAGGCGTCCGTATCGGACCGAAGATGCTCAGCTAACGTGTCACGGAAATGAGAGGGGGAAAGCCACTTGAACTGTCTGCGGTATTGGTCCCGATAGATTTCATAAACTGCCTTTGCGCGACTTTTTAGATTCTCAAGACCATATCCTTCCAGGATATTGGAGTTATCCAGTTCCGAGACAGAGGATTCCCCATTTCCATCCTCTGTGTTCTCATCGAAGAGAATCCCGTCCTCGTCCATTAAGCGCGTGTCCAATGCGGCGGTATCTTGTGATCCAATCGGCAAATCCAACTTGTTTTCTATGGCGTGAAGAAACACAAGATTTCGGAGAATATGCCGCTCGACCGAGAGCAGAAACGAATGCCCGCTGCTTTCCAGGCGCTTGAACAGATTGGTGCGGCAGAATCCCATGAGCCGTTTCCCGGCCCGACTCAAATCCTTGATAATCTCGTTTTCTTTTGGGCTTGGAGGGGACTCCGGGGCCAAGTTCAGGTAATTCCCCAAACCATAGCGGGG
>JAKPRU010000911.1 GCA_029557025.1 Candidatus Omnitrophota bacterium
AATCCGACAAACGCGTCGAATATCTTGTTGGGGCCAAGAGAACTGATGCCGTAGTTGTCCGGGTGACACAGATTCGCCGGTTGACGCTCATCCCCTGCATGGCTGCCGTATGTGTTGTAGATGTAGGTATAAGGGGGGGAACCTTGAAAGAGCATTTGGATTCCGGTTTCAGGCGGGAACTCGATGAAGTCCTTATGAAACGGATCCGCCGGAAGGTTTGTGATATAGGCGATGGGTGTCGTGAGAGGCCGCAATCGTGATGCGGTGTCAAAGTCCGTCAGAGAGAAATTGGGCAAATCGTCACCATCGGGAGGGTAGTTGTTGGAATCCACACGGTACGATTCCAGCGCCGTCGCCAGGGATCGCATGTCCGATTGGGCCCGGGCGACTTCGGCCCGAACATGCGCGTTCATAAAATTGGGCACGGCGATGGCGGCCAGAATCCCGATAATGGCCACGACAATTAGCAATTCAATCAGGGTAAACGCTGATTTGTACACGCTGTTCATGCAACAATTACCCTCTTGTTCGAATAGGTGGCTGGAGAGTGAAATTGCAGGATGAGCCTGCAATAAAAAAAATTATTATAGGCGGTCCCGCAGAAAATACAATTCCTTGTGGATAAACAACGTGAACTGGAATCGTAACGGTTTACTCAATTGCAGAGAAAGGATGAATTCCGCTTTTTCAGGGGTTCCCTCACCCTAACTTTCTCCCAGAGGGAGAGGGGAGAGAAGTTACTGGGGTGGGTTACGCCGCGCTTTGAGCCCACCCTACGTTTTCTCGACTTGCCGGATGAACCGTTCTTTTCCCCATTTCGCGGATGGACGCCGATTGTAACGAGCGGGGCGGATTGGCGGCGGACGTAATTGCTGCTGTCCCGTTGCTTCCCCTCGCGGCCGTCCCGCACTTGACAAAGCCCCTGTCCGAATCCACTCTGAACCAATTCTTCACGCCGCGAAGGCAGGAGGCATGAGAGCCATAAACCTACTGGTGGTTCCGGCTTCCAATCAGACTGTTCAGCAAACGAGGGAACAACTCGATGCTTACTTTCTGGTGATCCATCGCTGGCATTTTTCCCACGAGACCGGTGCCCCCCACTGGCTGGACGGGGTCCGGCGGGTGGGATTGACTTCGCCGGAAGCGATTCGTTCGTTCGAGGGAATCCACTGTTTTCTCCATTTCGTCGGGAACGCTCTGATCACGGAATCGCACGAACGCTTCTTGGTCTCATATGCCGAGACCGTTGATCGGGCCTATGTAACTTTGATCCAACACTTGCAGGCAATACTGGCCCGATTGTCACTGAAACAGACTCTGGTTCATCCGGCAAGTGCGTACCTGATGATGTAAAATTGATTCCATTCGCTCCTGGATGAGGGCGGATACCCAGGTCCGCACCCTTAAAAAATTCCCTCATCCTAATCCTCTCCCAGAGGGAGAGGGGATTATGGGGTGATTTCCATCGATCACTTCAAAAAGACGCGAATCGGCCATCTGAAAATAAGTACACACTTGCCGGATGAGCCAAATTTACTGTTCCGTGGTGTAGGCAATGGACCTTCGAAAACGGACCCAATGGTTTCTCCTGACAGTCCCCGTGCTCGGGTGGCTCTTCCTTTCTGACGTGGCCGTTACCGCCTCGGAGTGGCCGATGTTCCGTGGAGGGCCGGAGCAACTCGGCGTGGCGGTGGGCCCTCTCCCGCCCAAATTGTCCCTGGCTTGGTCATTCGAGACCGGCGGGCCGGTCAAGTCGTCCGCCGCGATCGCGGATGGCAAAGTCTTCATCGGCTCCGACGACGGTCATTTATATGCTCTCGATTTGAAAACCGGCGTGAAAATCTGGTCCTTCCAGACCGCGGACACCGTCGAGGCCCCGCCGATGTACCTCGACGGCAAAATCGTGGTTGGGTCCAGAGATGGTTTCCTCTATTGCCTGGACGCCAGACAGGGTACGCGGATCTGGAAGTTTGAGACCCAGAACATGGTCCTCGGCTCCGCGAATTGGGTCCACGCCCCGGACCGAAGCCGAAAGTGTATCGTCTTCGGCAGCTACGACAGGAAACTCTATTGCCTGCGTTTCGAAACGGGGGAAGTGCTTTGGCAATACGGAACTGAAAATTACATCAACGGTTCCCCCGCCGTCAGCGGCGACCGCATCGCCGTGGGCGGATGCGACGCCCGCATCTACCTCCTTTCCGCGCTGGAGGGCAAGGAACTGGCCGTCTTCGACACCCAGTCCTACATCGCCGCCTCCATGGCTTTCGACGGCAGCCGGGCGTATATCGGCAACTACGGCAACGCGTTTTACTGCGTGGATGTCTTGAAAAATGAAACCGTCTGGAAATACAGCCTTCGCAATTTCCCTTACTTCTCTTCCGCCGCTGTCACCAAAGACCGCGTGGTATTCGGCGGCCGGGACCGGATGCTCCATTGCGTCCGCCGTGACAACGGCGAGGCTCTCTGGACCTTCCGCACCCGGGGCAAAGTGGACAGTTCGCCGGTGATCTGCGGAGAGGAGGTGGTGGTGGGCTCGGAGGACGGCAGGCTCTACCGCCTCCGGCTTTCGGATGGAAGCCAAGTCGAGTCGTATGAGATCGGCGAAGACATCGTGAGTTCTCCGGCGGTGGCGCAGGGATGTGTGGCCATCGGCGCCGACGACGGGCGCGTGTATCTTTTCGGCCCGAAGCCGCAATGAATCCGATAAAACAGGGAAAGTACGATATGCTGGAGAGATCCACCCAGGGAGACAACCGGCGACGCGACGACCATTTCCGATCATCTTGTTGCCGCCGAAGGCGCGTGAGATGGTGTTGGAGTGCCACAAGCCCCCCCCGGGGATGCTGCTTCCCACGGGAGCGCCT
>JAKPRU010000927.1 GCA_029557025.1 Candidatus Omnitrophota bacterium
AGTAGTTCGAAATGTTCAGGAAGGGGACAGAATATATGTGTGGCAAATTGAGGATCGTCAATTATTTGGCGTTTGGTCCGCGAAATCGCGAGGTCAATGGAATCCGTCTGCTTTCGCGAATCACACAAAGGAATTCCATGCAGTGGTGTATTGTGATCGGACAGAGAATTGGGAGACGCCATTGGCCGAAGAAGAGGTAAGAGCCATTGTCCCTTATGACGGCAGTCTGCCTCCCTATCGCATCAGCTATCAGCAGGGAAGGTCTCTGTTCCAGGAACTTCAGAAAAGGAATGCAGCAGGAATGACTACTCCGGGGCAGCATGACAAAATCATGACTGAGGATAACCACCCTGTGCGCTCGGGTGGCGAGGCCAGGATTGATGATTGGTTATTTCGCCATCGAATTGCACATATCCCCGAAAATCGCATTGATTTTGGGGGGAGCCAAGGAATCAGCGATTTTTATCTGCCAGATCATAAGGTCTATATCGAATATTGGGGATTGGCGGAAAAGGATGAGAAATACAGACAGCGTATGGACGAGAAGAAGAGGCTCTACAAGCAGAACAACTTGAAACTCGTGGAAATATATCCTCGGGATATGCAGGTCCTGTCGGATGTATTGTACACGAAACTTCGTGCTGCTGGCGTTCAAATACGAGATTTCTGAAGTACGCTGCAATATATCGGAGGACACGATAATGAAACGTCATGGTATCTCCCTTCGCGTTCTCAATGGTTTTGTTGTGGGCCTTTTCCTTTTTATGTCCTGCGCGACGACTACGATATCTCTTCAGCCGGACCCATCTTGTCAGCAGCAAGTCTTGTACGATTCCGGAAAGAAAATGTTTGTTTCCACTCAACGCAATGTCGTGGCGGTTCGCTTGAACACGGAGTATCTATACGCCGGGGAGAGAGGCGAGATATCCGTGTGCGTGCTTAATTCCGGAAAGGATTTGTTCGATTTTGGACCTGAGAATATCCATGTCAGATCCGCGACTGACGAGTTAAAGGTGTATACGTATGAGGAACTGGTTGCAGAACTTGAGCAAGCATGGCGAAGTCAGGCCATGGCGATGGCCCTGGTTGGTACTCTAAACGCCGTGAACGCGCAGCAATCGGCCTATCAATATAACTACGGTTCATTCAATGCTTTTGGTCCGGGGTGTGTGACATACGGATCTTACTCTGGCTATACCTATGATCCTGCAGCCGCGCAATTGGCGCAATCTATCGAGGTTGCTCGCACAAAGAGCGAAATTGCTCAATTGAATGCAAGCGCTAGTCTCCAAATGCAAGCCTTGAGTGATACGATATTGCGGAGACAGACTGTTCCGCCGGAAACTTGGTTTGGGGGAGTTGTCCGATTTGCGATGCCCCGAATGAGGAAGGGGATTGACTCATTGCCAATCATCATAGATGTGGAATTGGATGGTGAGACCTATGATATTCATTTGATTGCACAGAAGGTTAAGAACACGAAATAGTGTCGGACTGATGGAAAAGATGCGGAAGGGGAGGTTTTTCACTATCTGGATTCCGGCTTCCGCCGGAATGACGGGCGCAGAGGGGACGCGGGGGAAAGACACGGGCGGGGTGGGCGTACTACAACCACCGGCAAGATGCCGGTGCCACCCGGAATTTCCCTCACCCTGACTCTCTCCCGGAGGGAGAGCGGACGGTCGTTCCGGTGAAAAGGCAGGACAAGGCAGGAGCTGACGCTGCCGCACTCCAAGGGCGCACAGCCGTGCGCCCCTACGGTTCTGCAATGTCCAATCTGTAATCCACAATCCACAATCCGCAATCCACAGTCCCCTATTCATCCGTCACGATTCACTTCCCGCTCGGGGAGAGTGGGATGATCCGGCGTTCGGGGGTGATGTCGAACATCTCGCCGGCGGGATGGGGAGAGCCGGTAGAGGATGGGAGTTCGAGGGGCGCGATTTTGCGGCGAAGGCGCTCGATTTCCCGGATCTGTTCGTCACTGGGCGGGATAATGTTCTCTAAAGTAGTCGGGCGGATCACAGCCGGGCCGATCTCTACCGCGCGGCCGGTGGGAAGGAGGCCGCTCGAGGTAGTCGAAAGCGGAAGGGCGGCCGGTGCAGACCCGGGTGGCCGTGCCGTCCCCACCCGGCGCGCTCTCGGTTCGGGTGTCGGAGTCGAGGTAGCCGTGGGAGTGCGCAGCGGCGGTAATGGAGTCTGGTAAGTTCTGACCGGCAAATCGAACGCTCCCGGCGGGACATAATTGCGCGGTGTCGGAGTGGCAACCGGCGTCGGAGTCAAAATGTTAGTGAAATCAATCAGTAGATTCCCGCTCGCCGGTTCTTCTTTACCGGGCAGCTCGGGGGGAGCCTCAATCGGCCGGTCCGGTGGCGGAAGATTACGGATACGTTCCTGTTCATCGGCATATTTCTTGTAGTCGGCGAGAAGGACATTCAGGTCTGCGGCAGCCCGGCGTCGCGCATTTAACTGTTCCTCGGTCAGGGAGGCTACGGGAACCCGGAGGCTTTCGAGCAGCGCATTTCGCGCGGTAGTGATATTCTGCAAAAGGTCGAGCGGTTCGGTAGCGGAAAGGAGGATCCCGGCGGCCTGTTCGGACAGGCGGCGGAACTCGGCTTCTTCCTGCTGAAGCG
>JAKPRU010000928.1 GCA_029557025.1 Candidatus Omnitrophota bacterium
ATTTGAAAGCACAAAAACGCGAATCGGTCTGGAAGGAGTTTCACGCTGATCCCGATGCGGAATATGACGAGGTTGTAGAGATCGACCTCGGCAGCCTGGAGGTGCTGGTCGCGCAACCCCACAGCCCCGATGCGGTTGTGCCGATTCGTGAACTCACCGGCCTGAAGCCTTCGCAGGTTTGTATCGGGAGTTGCACGAATTCCTCGTATTCGATGATGCAATCGGTGGCGCGGATTCTTGAAGGTCGAAGCGTTGCGCCTTCTGTCAGTTTGGGGATCAATCCCGGCTCGAAGCAGGTGTATGAGATGCTTGCTCAAAAAGGGGACATCGCCTCCATGATCGCCGCAGGCGCCCGCCTTCTGGAGTCCGGCTGCGGCCCGTGCATTGGAATGGGCTATGCGCCTGCCTCCGACTCCATCTCGGTAAGGTCTTACAATCGGAATTTCCCCGGGCGGAGCGGCACAAAAAGCGCCAGGGTTTATCTCTGTAACCCATTAGCCTGTGCGGTAATTGCGATAAAAGGGGAAATATGCAATCCGCGTGACACCGAGATCACCATCGAGCCGCCCACCGAGCCGAAGACATATATTATCAATGACAACCTGCTGCTTCCCCCGGCGGAAAATCCCGATACGGTGGAGGTCATCCGTGGGCCGAACATCAAGACCGTGCCGGTTAAGGAACCTCTACAAGATTCGATTGAGGCGCCGGTGCTGCTGAAGACCGGCGATAATATCACAACGGACGATATCATGCCCGGCGGAGCGCAAGCCCTGCCGTTCCGGTCAAACATTCCCGAACTCTCGAAATTCGTGTATTCGCGTTATGATGAAACCTTCTCAGACCGCGCCAGGCAGGCGGGGAAATGCTTTATCATAGGTGGGGAGAATTACGGCCAAGGATCCTCACGCGAACACGCCGCCATTGCGCCGATGTATCTCGGACTTGAGGCCGTGATTGTGAAAAGCCTGGCACGAATTCACCGGGCAAACCTGATCAATTTCGGCATTCTGCCCCTGACATTTGAGAATCCGGCCGATTACAACGCTGTGGATGTGAACGATGTGCTTGCACTGCGAGGCTTGCATTCGAAGGTTGTTCCGGGAGGCGTGGTTCTTTCGGTTGAAAATAAAACGAAGGGGAAGACATTTCCGGTGCGGTTGGACCTGACACCCCGCGAGGTGGAATTGATCCGGTCCGGCGGTCTGCTTCCGCACACCAAGAGGGAACAGGGATAGAATTTTCCGGTCAATAGAACCGGGGGCGGGTATCGAAGCCGCCCCCGGACTCGCCCTATATCAGCATCGTCGCTTTTCCCCCAAACGCATCTCAAACCCGCTCATAAGTCAATAATTGCGATTTTATTCCTGGGCAGCGCGCCCGCCACCACCGTGTCCGCCGCGAGCTCTGCCTTCTCCCTGCGGGCCGGCGCCGGCTCGGCGTTCAGCGGCTTGCGCCCGGAGTTCTTTCCACTTCTCCTGTTGTTCCGGGGTAAGGACCTTCATAATCTCTTCCCGCATGTTCTGGGGCCGGTTCTTAACGATCTCGTCGATTTTCGCCTTCTGCTCGTCGGTCAAATTGAGCTGTTCAAGCGCTCTCATGGGAGCGCCTTCCTGGGGACCGGGTCCCTCACCACGTCCGGCGCCTCGAAATCCGGCTCTGTCAACACGGGCACGTCGTGCCGCGTCGAGTTTCTCTTTCTTGGCTTTCTGCTCATCGGTCAGAACACTGATGATCGAGTTATCCATTTCTTTCCGAAGCTGCTTGATCTGTTCCTCGAGCGCGTCGATCTTCGGCTGTTTCTCTTCCAGGATCACGCGCACCATGTTCTGTTGAGTTTCGGTCAACTCCAGATCTTTTGTCAACCGCTCAATTTGCAGAGTGATCTTGTCCGGTTTTTCCGTGGTGGATGCATCTTGCGAAACTGCCACTCCGGCCAACAGCCCAATTCCCAAAAGACACACAATACCCAACAATGCCTTCTGATACATTCTCATGATTCTTGCTCCTTTGTATGGATTCCGGTTCAAAACTGAGTTCCTGTTCTCGCGAGTGGAACAATGAGTTTTGTTCTTTTGTCAGGTAAAACGGTGTAGAGGTGAATGTTATTGTACATGCCGCCCAAAAATTGGGATCGGAGGCAGAGACGCCTGTCCTACCCGGCTGTTGCAAACTCGAGAGGCAGAGACGCCTGTCCCCCGGCTGTTGGCGAAAAAGTATTACAAAAAAAGGTTGACGCCTGGTGCTATAAAGTGCTATAATGCACAACAGACTAGGATTGTGGTGCGCTCCAATCCCGCAATTCCAAACTTACACCAGGAGGTACAGCATGAGAAGAATCGGTCTTATCGCAGTGTTGGCAGTGGTTCTGACCGTCCCGGTATGGGCGCAGGAAGAGTACGTTCCTGTCGCGTCCGAGCAGGCTGGCCTCGTTCCGAAGACCGGAACGGTGGATATTAACGCATGGGAGCCCGATGCGGACCCGCCCAATAATGGGAATGTAGAAAGTTTGGGAGTTGGCATCGGATCGGGCGGCAATATTATCATTGGGTGGGAAGACGATTCGGACGATTCAACTTCTCCTTCGTTCCTGGGGGCGGTCTGGGTGATTTACAAGCAGGATGGGACACCGGTGTCGGCGTATCCGAGGGCGTATTTCACGCGGACGGGCGAGCCGACCGGCCCGCAATACACCTGCGTTCCCAAGATCAAGGCGAACCTTTTCGGCGCGGGATTCGGTATGGGGTCATGGGTGGAAGGATTATTGGCCGAGGAGATTCCGGAATTGTATGATGTGAATACGATTGGGGGAGATTCGAACGCGGTGGAGATATTCCCCGTGGCCCAACCGTTCAATGAAGATGGGACACCGGAAGGGCCTGTGCTGGCTGGGGTTTCCGACGCCTATGCCGAGAGGCCCGGGCACATCCGCATCTCCGACTGGGACTATCTCTCCAATGGGAATATCGTCATCGGCGGGGAAAGCCGTCAGACCGACGACTTAGTGAAGGTGTACGGCGGAGCGGCAGCGGGGAATCACTCGATCTTCTCGATTGTTCGGAGAGACGGGACGTTTGCAAAGAGCGAGACCCTGGTAGATGCCGACAAAGTGGCCGGATCGCAGTGGCACGGTATCGGTTCAACCCAGAACGGCTTCGCGGTCCGATGGGATTCCGGTGGGGCGAAAGTCCGCATGTTCGACAACCAGGGCAATCCGACAACCGGCAACATTGTGATGTCAACCCTGACGGGCGACCCCGGTTATGGAGGAGGCGGGCGTGGGGATGGAACGGGCTTTCATGGGAACGGCAAGGATGCCTATATTGTCTGCAACGTCGGAACAAATGATCT
>JAKPRU010000934.1 GCA_029557025.1 Candidatus Omnitrophota bacterium
CCTTCGGAGAAAGAATCATTACATCGAATCCCCTCCGTTTCTGGAAAATATCGACTCGCTTTTTCCGTTCGTTTCCGGCCACAGCCCCGTTGATGATTAAGGGCCGCTTCTCCAGGGAGTATCGACGTTGGATCAATTCGGCAAAATCCCCTTGCATTGAACGTGCTTCAATGAAAACGAGCGCCTTCTGATTCCTGGCCGCAATTTCGTCGAGCCAACTAAAAGTCAACCGCAATCTTGCAGAATGCCGGATATATTCCTCGTCGCTTTCATCAGAACGACGGAAAGGATGCAGGCTGATACTCCTCAATTTGTGGAGAATCTCCAGGAAGTGTGGGGCGTCTTCCAGATTCGCACGAGCAGCCATTATGGTCTTACGATATTCTTCAGCCTGGACGTTCGACATATTATCCCGTTGCTGAATCTCTCTCTTCTCAGGAAGTCCATTCAAATGGTCCTCTTTCATCCGTCGCAGCATAACCGTTGGCGGATTCTGCAAAGTCAGGAATTCCTTGAGTTTATGGAGCGCCTGTTGATCGTGTTGGGCTTCAGATTCATAGGATTCGACGAAGTGTTTCAATGAACCCAACTTGCCGGGTTGAATTGTATCGACTATGCACCAGAGATCCGTCAGGCGATTCTCCACGGGTGTTCCGGTGAGTGCCACGGTGAAATCCGCGTTCATCGCCTTCGCGGCGTCCGTCATAAGTGCCTTCGGATTCTTGATCTTCTGCGTTTCATCAAAAACAACCACCCCCCAACGGATTCGGCCAAAACTGTGCTGGTAGTCACGAAGTGTTTCGTATGTAGTCAAGGCCCAGATGCTATGTTTCATCTCCTCCATATCCAGGATCGGAATTCCGGTGGTCATTTCAGGTTGGGCGGAACTCTCCGTCATTCTCCGTGCCCGCAGTCCGTCGCCATACATTTCAACCGGATGTCCAAGACCAGGTTCGGGTATGTGGCAATCGTGTTCGTCTCGCCAATTCTTCAGCAATCCCGTAGGGGCAACGATCAGAAAGGGCTTTCCTGGGTACTTTCCAGAATTCATTTGCTTTCGAATCCACAACAGAAACGCCAGAGTCTGAAGGGTTTTCCCCAATCCCATATCGTCCGCCAGAAGTGCCCCACGACTGCCTGAAAGCCAATGCTCTTGAAGCCATCCAAGCCCCTCCGATTGATGAGACAGGAGATCTGTCTGCAAACTCGGGATCTCCTTGGTTCCGGGCCTGGATTCCGCATGGGCAGAACATGAATAGTCCAGCTCGTCCAGGTTCCGTTCGGGAATGAGGACAATCGGTTCGCGAGCCGCTTCAGCGCTTTTTTCTATTCCAGGTTCTCTACCTTGGGTTGAAGCCTCAACAACGTCCTGCAATTTCATGAGTGCATCAAGGCATTCCTTCGTTGCGGGAACGCGATGCTCTGCATATTCGATACAGGATTTCCCGGCCTCAATCGCGCTCTGCACATTCGCAATGAGACCACTGACATCATTCGGGCGGACTAAAATCAGCTGATCGCCAACACGAATTCCAAATTCCTCTTCCGGAATTGAGAAAGACGCCACTTTGGGGAAAAAAGGAATCACGGGCGGTTGCCAGATGCCGATCTCCCGAACACGGTCGCTATAATCGTCGGATTCCACAAACAGATCTTCCAGGACTTCTTCCGGCAGTTCTGATCCCAAACGCTCGCGAAGCATCGCCCGCGGATTCTTCAGGAATTCCTTCCGTGTTGCCTGGTCTTCGTCAAGAATCTGACGAGCGACAGATAAGGCTCTCTTCAGCTTCTCAGGGACAATCACATACCAGGATCGGCCAACGGCATAGCGCGATCTGGCATCTCTGGATTCGCCAAACTGCCTTGAAAAGGTCCTTTGCGGTTCGGGGGGAAGTGCATTTGGCGGCTCGGATTCCAGTATCACCGGACCACCAAAGGCTTCGGGGAAAGGTCGTTTTTTGAGAACCGGGCTGAAAGTAACCTCCCGATGTGTACCGAAAATCGGATTCACGCTGAAGCAGTCTGCGGTAACAACTTGGATGCTTTTCAAATAACCCCCGACAAAAACATCGTCAGGGAGTATCTCTTTCAGTCGTCCCCAGAACTGAAACCGTGGCTCGACATCCCCGATGGGATTCTGATTGTATCTTTCGATCTCGACAAGAAGAGTGTACTGAGGGTCTGGAATCACAAAGGAGTTGTTGCCGACTTCAAGCAACGCGCCGTTTCGTTTGTATCCGACGACAGGGCGGGTATCGCGATGTTGAAGTCGATAATTGAAACGAAAATCGCGATCCGTCAGGTTTCCTTCACTTTCCAAGTGAAGAACATAAGGCATCTGTGGCGGTAATCCCAGAACCTTCAACTCAAAGGCATCCATCCGGGCGATTCTGGGGTGTGGGACAAGTAGTGAGAGTTCCCCGGCAGTTTCAATTTCTTCTTCCTCAATCCAGGAGAATAACGGCGCAACAGAACCCGGTTTACCGGACGGCAGCAAGATCGGCCCCTTACCCCAGTCCTGAATTGATAGTGCTTCCTGCTGGCTTTCACAGCAAAACCGAAAGCCTTCCGGCTCCACCTCATATTTCAGGATATTGTCCATCTGAACTCCGGTGATCTATCTCCGAAAATACCGCTGCCGTTGTGGCATATACTCGTCAAGGGGTATCTTGATCCCCGTGCGTTGCGAAATCCAATAATGGATTTGCTGCTGCCACCGACCCTCCTCTGCACCTTGGT
>JAKPRU010000882.1 GCA_029557025.1 Candidatus Omnitrophota bacterium
AGTGCCGGCCATTCAGACAGACGTGACAATCATTCACGTCCAGAAGGCGGATAGGCAAGGAACAGGGCGGATTCTGGGGTTGACCTTTGCCGATGTGGAACAGGCCAAGTCTGCCAGGCATCTTATCTTGACGTGCGAAGAGCTCGTCGAAACAGAAGAACTGAGGAGAAACCCTGATCAGAACAACATTCCATTCATCCATGTGGACGCCGTTGTTCATGTTCCGCACGGCGCCTATCCGACGGCCTGTTATCGTTATTATGACTACGATCCAGCCTGTCTTTGGGCATATGCGGAATATGCAAAGGACGACCGGCGTTACGAGGAGTATCTTGAAAGCATGATTTTCGGTGTCAGAGATCATGAGGAGTTCATCGCCTTGAATGGTGGACCGACAAGGCTGGAACAGATCAAGGCCGATCCGGAAACGGGATATGCAGTCGACCTGGCAAGAGGTTGAGGAGACAGCAATGGCGGAATACAGCTTGAGAGAGATGATGACGATTGTTGCTGCCCGGGAGATCAATAACGGCGATATCGTATTCTGTGGCACCGGAATATCAATGCTGGCGGCGATGGCCGCGAAATATATCAACGCTCCGGAGAGCATCATGTTTTTTGAAACTGGTTCGATTGATGCGAAGCTGGAGGAGGTTCCGCTGGCGGTAGCGGATTCGCGCGTGATGTATCTAGCGTCGACCAACGGGGGGCTTTTCGATGCATTCACGACGATGCAGAACCCTATCACCGGCTGTCGCGTGATTGGCATCCTCGGGGCAGCGCAAATCGACATCAATGGCAACATAAATACAACCGTGATCGGTAATTACATCGAACCAACGACCCGCTTCCCTGGGAGCGGCGGCGGTTGCGACGTAGCGTCGTTCGTGCCGCGGTACATTCTGTTCATGCAGCAGGAAAAGAAGCGATTCGTGAATCGGCTTGATTACCTGACGAGTCCGGGCTATTTGAGGGGCAGTGGCGCACGAAAGGCGGTCGGGCTTCGTGAAGGTGGCCCCTCGGTGGTGATAACGAACATGGCGGTGTTCCGATTTGATGGCATCACTAAGAAGATGTATCTTGCAGGATACTATCCAGGGATTACGACACAGACAATACTGAACAACATGGAATTTCCCGTGGATATTGCCAAGGCGCAAGAGGTCATTCCGCCGACTACCAATGAATTAAGTATTCTACGGGAAAAATGTGATCCCCAACGCTTGATTCTGTAAAATTACTCAAATGATCCAAGATATGATTGCGCAGATGGTGGCGGAGGTGGAGGCTGCGTGGTTGGTAGTGTACAAGGCTGCCTGGCAGAAAGACCAAGGGATGCTGGGGAATAATCTGGAGGTGGCGGCGGCGCATTACGTGATGGGGGGTCCAACGGCGAACAACCATGCGGCCTTCACGCTGGGGACGGCGGCGACGGAGATCAACGTGATGCACGGAGAGACGGCGGCGGCGAGTTATGCGAGGCGGCTGGTGAAGGCGTAGGACGTCGCAGCCGATCTACTGCGCGAAGAAGGGATTCGTCGATGAGGTGATCCGCTTCGAAAAGATCCGCGATTACATGGTGGCCTTTGCAAATGGAGTTTACCAGAATCCGCGGTCGATCTGCCCACAGCATCACATGATGCTGCCGAGTCTGATCCGGTCGCAGGTGGTGACGGGGCTGCGGAGGCCGACGAACGAATAGAGAACGGTTGAGTAGTGCAAAAGCCGGAGTTCAGGGCTTGCGACAAAACCGGAATTCCGTCCTTGTGTGCAATTGCGGGGGTAACAGCAAAGTGATGGCGTGATGAAGGAAACCTATTTTCATGAGTGAAAATATTGCATCCCCGATGCCGAGGACGATTACTAAAGTTCTGGTTTCGGTTGGCGACCAAGTTCAGGAGGATGACGAGGTCGCTTATCCTCGAAGCGATGAAGATGGAGAGCCCGATCTGTGCGCCCCTCGCAGTCAAAGTAATTGAGCAGCGATTCATCCATATCCAACATTGAATCGACGTGCAACAGTTATCTTGAGATGGATGATCGTCGATGGCATCATGGCATTCGGCATTCTCCGCCGCGCTCCGGTGATGGCGGGCGCCATTTCGTTTTGGTGGCATGTAACTTGCGAAAATTCCATTTACGGATGTTTCTGCGCGGAACAGGCAGAGCCCCCGGGAGGTGTTCCCGGACACGGATGGCAAGTGGACTGAAGGAGTTCGCATGAAAGGTTTCTACAACCGGTATCTTCAAATCGACGCGACATCGGGGGAATGCCGGATCGAAACAATCCCGGGCGACATCCTGAAGAAATACCTCGGCGGAAAAGG
>JAKPRU010000970.1 GCA_029557025.1 Candidatus Omnitrophota bacterium
CGCGCAAGGAGGATTGAAATCACCATGACCCCAAACAGGCAGACTAATACGGGTTTGGAACTCAAATCGCCCAAGTCGATATATGTTCCCGGCGCGGCCACAACCAGGCCGCCCCACTGCAATCCCACCAAAGCGATCAACAGACCGATCCCGGCGGCGATCGCGTTGTTCAGAGAGGAAGGGATTGCCTGGATCAGACGCACCCGGAATCCGACGGTGCTTAAGAGAATGAACAACACCCCGGAAATAAACACCGCCCCCAGCGCGACCGGCCAGGAAATTCCCATTGACACGCAGACGACAAAAGAAAAGTAGAAATTGTGGCCCATCGCGGGGGCGAGAGCGATGGGGTATTTTGCCAGGAAAGCCATCAACAGGGTCGCCACTGCGCTGGAGATGCAGGTGGCGGCCATGACAGCTCCCCTGTCCATTCCGGCGATGCTCAGCACGGCCGGTTGAACGAAGATAATATACCCCAGTGTCAGGAATGTCGTGAAACCGGCCAGAATCTCTGTTCGAATACTGCTCCCCGCTTCTTGAATGCCGAAATACCGGTTCAGTGCGTTCATGGCTCACTTTTCTGTCCTTGTCGAGACTCTTTGCCGATTCCGGCAAGGACGTCTGAGCGGATCAGCGAGAGAATGCGGCGATCCGTTTGCAGGCTTCATCCTGCACATAGGCAGCCGACTTACCAGCGGTCTGGTAATTATTAACGATAAATGAAAAAACGAAAAGTTCTTTTTCACGCGATTCGATATACCCGGACAAGGCACGTACCCCATTGATCTTGCCGGTTTTTGCCCAGACCCGGCCCGCTGTGGGACCATCACCCATACGCCCCCGGAGTGTGCCGCTCTCTCCGGCGACCGGCAGGCAATTCCGGAATATCTCGGCATTTTTACCCTGAGCAATTCCTTTGAGCAATGCGCACAATGCCGAGGGTGTCACGAGATCTTCTCTGGACAGGCCCGAACCATCTGCGATGTCATATTCCTTATCGGGAATGCCCAGCCGCTTCAGGTAAGCACCCACTGCCCTGGCCCCGGCTTCCGTGCTGCCTTCCCCGATTTTTTTTCGACCGAGATACTTGAGAAACATCTCCGCGTAGAGATTTTGACTTCGCTGCAAGAGCACGGTAAGGAGATCCGAGAGAGGAGGGGAGTTATGCACGAAAAGGCTTTTCAGGGTCTCCGCTGGAAGTGGTTTTTCCAGCTCGTCCACATCCATAGGCTTTCCGGTGACATCAATTCCCTCTTTCCGCAGGACATCCGTGAGAACGGTCACTGTAAACAGGGTCGGATTCGGCACTGTGACATATTCCTGAAAACGCTCCTGATTCAACAGAACCGGTCCCTCTATAATCACGGTTCGCCCGTCATTAGAGCGGCGATACAACATTTCCTTCATTTCATCTCTTTGTTTGGGGCGTTGTGAGACCGTTTGTGTCCGGTTGATGATCTCGATGTAATCTGTGGGAGGAGCGGTGATGCAAACAGCCGGTGTGTTGACGGATTTGCCGGGCTGAATAATCAGATCCATGCAGTTGTCGTTGAAGCTCAGAGCACTGATTTCCGCCGCGAACCAATACGGCAAATCATCCCACTGCCAGCCCTTGCCGTAGGGAATGTCGTCGAATAGGTTGTCATCTCCGATAACGTCTCCGTCGATTTGACGGATTCCTTTTTCTTTAAGCGCGCGACTCCATTGTTTGAAAATGGAGAGTCGATCTCCGCCATGAAATCGCCCGCCGATACTGGGGTCTCCGCCACCGCGAACAATGAGAGGTCCCTTTAAGACACCATTCTCGATCGGCCCCCCCGCGAGGAGTTCCGTTTGAAACTGGAAATCCGGTCCCAGGGTATCGAGAATCGCGGCTGCTACAAGTAATTTCTGATTGGAGGCGGGGATCAGCAAGGTGCGGTTGTTCTGGGTGTAAATCACTTCATTTCGGCTGATCGATTCCACATGGACTCCCCAGAT
>JAKPRU010000973.1 GCA_029557025.1 Candidatus Omnitrophota bacterium
TACTGGGTAGCTGCCAGGCAGGGACGCCTGGCCTACTGGGTAGCTGCTAGGCAGAGACGCCTGGCCTACTGGTGGGACAGACCTCCGTGCCTGTCGATGGGCGAGCTTTCTTAGGAGCGAGGCGTGGCAATCTTGTCGGTCGCGTGTGGGAACCGGAGATCGCCACGTTTCGGCTCCTTCGCAGACTCAGGAGCCGAAACTCGCGATGACGGGATGGGCACGGCTCACGGGAAGCGACACTTTCTTCCTCCACATCACCGGCCCCGCCGGAGTCGCGCTCGCGAATTGCATCTCCAGCCAAGGCCGGTCTTATCTTGACGCTCCACACTGTGCAATGCTTAGCTAAGCAGCTCATCTTTCGATTCTTAGGAGTGCTTCATGTCGAAACCGGATCTGGTGATAGTCGGCTCGGTCGCTTTGGATTCCATACGGACCCCGCATGGAGAACGTTCCCGTGTACTGGGTGGGGCAGCGACCTATTCCGCTGTGGCTGCGTCCCTGCTGTGCAAACCGGGAATCGTCGCCGTGATCGGCAAGGATTTCCCGGAGGAACACCGGATCTTTCTGGAGCACCGTGGGATTGACCTGGAGGGCCTGGATCGCAAACCGGGCGAGACCTTTCACTGGAAAGGCCGTTATGAAGGCGATATGAACGCGGCCATCACCGAGGACACCCAACTCGGTGTTTTCGCCGAATTTTCCCCGACGATCCCGGCGTCCTACCGGGAGGCGGATTACCTGTTTCTGGGGAACATCCACCCGCAGTTGCAGCTCGACGTGCTGGACCAGATGAAACCGGGGGTGTTCGCCGCGGCGGATACGATGAACCTGTGGATTAACACGACACACGAGCTCTTGCAGAAGGTGATTCGTCGTGTGCACCTGATGCTGCTGAACGATGCGGAGGCGCGCGCGGTCTCCGGCAGGTATAACCTGTTGAATGCGGCGGAAGAGATCCGCCGGATGGGACCCTCCATTGTGGTCGTCAAGAAAGGCGAACACGGAGCGATGGTGTTCTCGGAGCGCGGGATTTCACTGATCCCCGCCGTTCCGCTCTCCACGGCGAAAGACCCGACCGGGGCTGGAGATACCTTTGCGGGAGGCATGATAGGATACCTGGCGAGATTCGGAATCGGGAACCGCGCGCAATTGGCCGGTGCGGCCCTAATGGGTGCGATTCTTGCGTCATTTACGGTTGAAAACTTCAGCGTGACCGGCCTGGCAACAGCAACACCGCAAAGCATCGCCGACCGAAAGGCCCTTCTTCAGGCGGCAATGCAAATCGAGATGCAATCCCTGGTCTGATTGCTCCGGATCAATGCGGATTCCCGGTATGAGGAGACTTCCATGGCAGACAAATCATCTTTACGGGTGGGCGTGATCGGGCTGGGAACGGTCGGATCGGGGCTGGTGCGGACCCTGCAACGCAATCGGGACCAGATTGCGCGAAACGCCGGAATGCCCATTGATATCGTGGCAGTCGCCGATATTAATCCCGATGCCTTCAGTCGGCTGAACCTGGCCGGGATTGAAACCACAAACGATGCCGGGCGGATCATTCACGACGAGCGAATTGACTGTGTTGTCGAGCTAATCGGGGGAACCGGCATTGCCAGAGACATCGTGCTGGATGCATTCCACGCCGGGAAAGATGTTGTGACCGCCAACAAGGCACTGCTGGCAACCCATGCCCAGGAAATCTTTCGTGCAGCCGAACAGTATGGTCGAAAAATCCATTTCGAGGGCGCAGTCGGCGGCGGCATTCCGATCATCCAGAGTCTGTACGGCGGACTTGGCGCAGCGACGGTCACACAAATTCACGCGATTATTAACGGCACGTGCAATTACATCCTGACCGCTATGGAGAAACAGGGTCGAAGTTTCCGGGATGTTCTCAAAGAGGCGCAGAAACTGGGGTATGCCGAGGCGGACCCGACATTCGATATCGAGGGGCACGACTCGGGGCACAAAATCGCGATCCTCGCATCCATTGCCTGCAACACCGCCATCGATTTCAAGGATGTCCATCTGGAGGGCATTCGCGATATTACGGCGGACGATATCAAGTTCGGCAAGGAATTGGGCTATACCCTCAAACTCCTGGCCATCGCAAAAGACTACCAGGACAGCATTGATGTTCGTGTGCATCCGACATTCATTCCGAATGAGAACCTGCTGGCCTCGGTGCACGGAGTCCACAACGCGGTATACACATGCGCGCCCGGCCTGGGAGCGGTGATGCTGTACGGTCGGGGCGCGGGAGATTTGCCCACCGGCAATGCCGTCGCGAGCGATCTCATTCAGGCCGCGCGGGACAAGGCCGCCCGTCAGCCGATCTCCTATCGGAATTTCTACGAAAAACGAAAGCCGGTTCGGGATATGGCGGATATCGAAGGCTCGTATTACCTGCGGTGCATTGTTTCTGACCAAGCCGGGGTTCTCGCTACGATTTCACACATTCTCGGTGAGCACAACATCAGTGTTTCCTCGATGATACAAACGGAGGCTGGAAAGGACGGCGTTTGCCCGATTGTGTTCATGACGCATGAAGCCCGCGAGGGAAATGTCAAGAAAGCGCTGGAGAAAATCGCGAAGCAGGATGTTGTAAAAGCCAAACCGAAATTGATCCGTCTGGAGAGAATTGAAGAGGTGACACAGTTTTAGTTTCTTGCAGATCACAGATCCTTACGGGGATTTCACGGACCTGTTGGGGTCGCAGGGGCAAGGATGATGAAAAACACACGGGCAATCGAAATTTGTCGCCGTCTGAAAAAAGAATACCCGGATATTCGCTGTCCTCTTAATTATTCGACTCCGCTGGAATTGCTGATTGCTTCGATTCTCTCCGCACAGTGTACGGATGAGCGGGTGAATAGAGTTACTCCCCCCATTTTCAAGAAATATCGGACGGCAAAAGATTGGGCCGACGCCGACCCCGCTGTTCTTGAAGAGGAGATTAAATCCACCGGCTTCTATCGAAACAAGGCCAAGGCCATTCGGAACTGCTGCGCCGAAATCGCCGAACGATTCGGTGGGGAGATTCCAGAGTCTATGGAGGATCTCACAACCCTTCCGGGTGTCGGACGAAAAACGGCGAATCTCCTGCGCGGGTATATCTTCGGTCAGCCTTCGATTGTGGTGGATACCCATTGCATCCGTGTCAGCGGAAGGCTGGGCCTGACCACACACAAAGACCCGGAGAAGATCGAGCAGGATTTGATTTCTTTGATTCCCCCGAAAGAGCGGACCGGCTTTTCGGGGGAATCAAAGAAATCAAATCCTGCTCGA
>JAKPRU010000993.1 GCA_029557025.1 Candidatus Omnitrophota bacterium
AAGGCGCCTCTTCGTAAAGGGATCCATTGGCTTCTGCCCGCAGGATCGCGTCCAGTTCCGCAGCGAGCGTCCCCAGGTTTACTCTTTGTGCAGCGGGCCGAAGCATGCGGTTCACCTGGCAGTAGATGCAATCAAAGTTGCAGGTTTTGTTCGGATTGAGATTCAGTCCGATGGAAACGCCACGGCTTCTGCGGGAAACGACTGCATAGACATAGCGGTGATGTTTCCATTGGCGTCCGTGCTGACGCCATGCATCCGCCATTCTTCCGGTGAGTCCATCTTTAATCTTCTCCATTCCGATATCTCCGATCCATGAAATTATAGGGGAATCCCTGCCGACAATGCCATTTTTTGGCCTGCCGGCGAATGACTGCAGTCTGCCAACTATTTTCCATTGACACAAAATCATGGCCCCTGATAGGCTTACGCTGCTATTCCGCAGAAAGGCGGAAGGAGAGACACTTAGAGGACGGGTTGCGCATGCGCTCTTCATGTTTGCAGATGAGGAATTCCAATCTTCGAGACAATGTATTGCCCGTCATCGTACGAATTGTAATCATCGTAAATATTAGCATCCTTACCGGCATACTACGGTTCGGATGATGGCGCCAAAATTGGGTTTCCCAGGCCGTCACCCGAACCGGGCTGACGGCCTTTTTTGTTTGGGGCTTATTTATTCAGAGCAGGAGACAGAGAACATGACAGATGCCAGCTTACAGACTTCCAAACCAAGCAATCCGCAGGGCACAAGAACGCTCTCCATCCTCGTGGAGAATCGATTCGGCGTTCTTTCGCGAATCGCGGGCCTTTTCAGCGCCCGCGGCTATAATATTGAAAGCCTCACCGTAGCCGGCAGCTCCGATCCCGGACTTTCAAGAATAACAATGGTAGTGCGCTGCGAACCGCTCCTCGCTCAACAGATACTGAGACAGGTCGAGAAGCTTCCTGACACGGTGGAAGCTTCAGACCTCACGGATGCGAACTGCGTCGAGCGGGAACTCATCCTGGTCCGCGTTCGGGCGCCCGAGGGGAAGCGGACGACGCTCCTGACGGAAGCGGAAATTTTCCGGGCCCGTGTGGTTACGGCCACTCCGGATAATTATGTTTTCGAGGTAACCGGGGATTCCGGCAAAGTCGAGGCGTTCCTCGATGTCGTCCGCCCCTATGGCATTGACGAGATGGTGCGAACCGGAAAGGTTGCCCTGCACCGCAACCTGACTTTGCGATCCACTGAAAACGACGTAACGGCAGCCAGATAAACCGATATTGGAAAGGGACAGATACAATGAACGCAAAAAGTAATACAGGGCGCCATCCGCTCGCAGGCAAGCGTATGACGGGCGCGGAGATGATCATCCAGGTTCTGGCGCAGGAAGGA
>JAKPRU010001004.1 GCA_029557025.1 Candidatus Omnitrophota bacterium
CATACCGGCGGACCTCCCGCTCCAGGTCTGTCGCGCCCGGATTGCACCCCACGCCCAGGACGAACGACGTTTGACCGTTCAACGGCCGCCGAGCGAAATCCAGCCCGTGATTTAATAGATTTGTGCAGGTAACCAGGCCGATAGAATCGAGATCGAACACGGCAGTCGAATCGGGATAGATCCCCATTTTCGGCGGATCGCCGGTGATAAGCATCAGGTTCTTGAGTCCCAGGGCATTTGCGCTGATCAAATCCATTTGCAATGCGAGCAGGTTCCGATCCCGGCAGCAGACATGAATAATGGTTTCAATGGGGACCTCGCGCTTGACCAATGTCGCCAGCGCAGTCGGCGACATTCGTCCCGTTGCGCGCGGACCATCGGCGATATTCACGGCGTCGATTCCGTGCTCATAAAGGAATTTCGCGCCCTGAACTGCTTTTTCCGCCTCGATGCCTTTCGGGGGATCGAGTTCCACGGAAACCGCAAATTTCTTGCCGAGGATCTTCCCGAACGCCGTTCGTTCCTCCAGGGGAATGGCCGGCATGGATTGGTCCGTGTCCCTGGTCTGCAACATGGTGACGGAGACCGTCTTGCCAGGCTGGACGGATCGAAGGAACGAGCGCATTTCCTTAATCATTCGGGGCGTGGTTCCGCAGCATCCGCCGACAATCGCCGCGCCCGTCTGCACGAATCGGCGCGTGTACTCTGCCATGTATTCCGGCGAGGCGAGATACAGAGTCCGGCCCTCCACGCTTTTGGGCAGGCCCGCGTTCGGCATGGCCGACACTCTTAAATCGGTCCCCGCTTCACCGATCACCAGCGGCAGGATTTCCAGCATTTCCGGCGGGCCACCGCCGCAGTTCAATCCCAGGAACTGTGATCCCCACCCCCGGACTCGTTTCACCAGCTGCGCCGGCGAAACGCTTTGAGATTCATCGAATATGTGCAGGGAAACGGACGGAATAATGGGAATCTCATCGTTTGTCGATCGAACAGCGCGATAAACTTGCTCCAACTGTTCCAGTGAGGTAAATGTCTCCAGAAGGATGAGATCAACCCCGTTTTCAATCAATGCGGAAGCTTGTTCCTGAACGGCATCCCGGATACCTTGTTCATCATTTTCACGATAGAATTTCTCCAGAATCGGCCCCATGCTTCCCGCGATATACACAGCATCCCCGGCGGCTTGTTTTGCCAGCTCCACACCACGCCGGTTGATCTCCACAGTTCGATCCGCAATGCCGAAGCCACGCAGGAGGATTCGATTGGCCCCGAATGTGTTGGTTGTGAGAATCTCCGCTCCCGCCTCAACATATTGCTCATGAATCCCAAGGATGGTTTCCGGCGAGGTCAGGTTTAACTCATCATACGAACGATTGACAAAGAAGCCCCGGGCGTAGAGTTCTGTCCCCATCGCTCCATCGGCCAGGAGGACCCGTTCCCGAAGGATTTCACGGAATGGCATTCTCATGGTTATTCTCAATCTCTCTGTGAATCTGGAGTTGAACAGAGTATACCGACAGGGGAGAGGTGCAGAAGGGTTGAAAAGTGTCACCGAGTCCACTCTTTCTGTCCCCAGGCCATTGCACCGTCTTTACGGGCCATGGGGAGTGTGTTAGCGTTTGGGAAAACCTGATGAGAGAGGACCTGGAATTATGCGCACATTCCTTTTTGTTTCAATCGTCCTGGCCGCCTGTGGAACGGCGGTCGGGCAGCAGAATCTTGATCTTGCCCAAATGCACAACTGGACCATTGTGGTGGCGAAAGACGCGATTCCCAGCGAGCAATATGCCGCCGAGGAGTTTCAAGGCCTGTTTCGCCAGGCAGCCGGTCTTGATCTGCCGATTCAGAATGCCGCGCCGAAAAGCACGGGCAACATTTTTATCGGCCCCGGAGCGGGGTTGGCCGCCAGTCCCGTGGCATTGCAGGTTGACGATCTGGGTGAAGAAGGTCTCCGCATCCGCATTCAGGCGGACAATATCGCTATCGCGGGCGGTCGCCCGCGTGGGACCCTCTATGGTGTCTATGAATTCATGGAGAAATATCTCGGTATTCGATTCCTGACCTTCGATCACACCTATATTCCACAAAAGACCTCGTGGAGCATCCCCTGCGAAGACTATCAGTATATCCCACCGTTTTCGTTTCGATGGAGCTACTACAAAGAGAACGCAGACCATCCCGAATTTGCCGCGAAGTTGCGTGTCAACACAACGACTACAGATGAAAAAATCGGCGGCATTACCCGGCAGAGCCTGATTAATCATTCGCTTTACCGCTTGCTCCCGGTGGAGCAATTCGGAAAAGATCATCCCGAGTATTTTGCGCTCGTGGATGGGAAACGAGTCCTGGAGATAGGCGGCGGCGGACCGGAGGTCTGTGTAACGAATCCGGAGGTGATCGAAATCGTCGCTCAAAACGTAATTAAAGAACTCGATCAGAATCCCGGCCAGAAGAACATCAGCGTAAGCCAGAACGATAACGATGCCTACTGCCGCTGCGAGCGTTGCGAGGAAATCAACCGGCGGGAAGGCACGCCGATGGGATCTCACCTGGCCTTTGTGAACGCGGTTGCCGAACGGGTTGAGAAGAAATATCCCGATGTAAAAATCGGTACGCTGGCTTACTGGTACACACGCAAAGCGCCGAAAACGATCAAGCCTCGAAAGAATGTACAGATTCAATTGTGCAGTATCGAATGTTGTACTCTTCATCCGATTAACGATCCCGACTGCTCGCGGAACCGCGAGTTCTGTAAAGATATGGAGGACTGGGGGAAAATCTGTGATGATATCTGGGTGTGGAATTACAACACAAATTTCCGTTGCTACGATCTCCCATTCCCCAATCTGCGCAGCATCGGCCCGAATGTGCAGTACTTCTTGCAGAATCATGTCAAAGGGCTGTTTATGCAGGCCAACGGGAACGGCAACACCGGGGAGATGTGCGACCTTCGCAACTACGTGATTTCTCGGTGCATCTGGGATCCCTCGCGGAACAGCTGGGACCTTGTACAGGAGTTCTGTCGATTACACTATGCGGACGCCGCCCAGCCGATCATGGATTATCTCACAATGCTGCATGATAACGCGGAGGCCTGCGGGATGCATCCGGGTTGCTTCCCCTCCACCGCAGAGGTCGGGCTGACCCCGGAAATCTCGCTGAAGTCGCTGGCGTATTTCGACCGGGCGCTCCACTCGACGAAAGACAATGCGGTCCGCGCACGTGTGGAAAAAGCCTCAATTTGCGCCCACAAGGCCGTGCTGGAAACATGTGCGACATTAGAGTACAAGGACGGGGAATACATTGTGGGATTACCGAAGCCGCAGCGGCACGTGATAGACCGCTACATTGACCTCTGCAAACGCTACAACATGTCCATGGCCGCTGAGACCCGTCCCGCCGCCGACTACTTCAAGGAGATCACAGAGGCGGTCGGGCGAAGGTATGCCGCCCAGCGGATCGAGAATCCCGTCTGGCAGCTGACAATTATTCCCGAGGACAGCGGCAAAATAGTCGAAATGATCCACAAGCCATCCGGCAGGAACATGCTCGCCCCGAGAGAAGGTGGCGGACGTCTCGGCGACCCGTTCTGGATTGGAACCATTCGGGAAGTCCGATTGACCGGCGACGGCTGGAAATCCCCCGGACCGTTCCATGCGGTAGCCGATGCGAACGGGCTACAGCTCACCTGCGATTTTCCCGACGGCTCTGTTCTGGTTCGCCGGATCGGCTTCCGGGCCGATGAGCCGGAGAAAATCCGATTCGAGACCTTTGTGATTCAAGAAGGGGCGGAACCGCAGGGGTATCAATTCAAGCTGATTCCGCACTTCTGTACCTTCACCAGGAGCGAGGACAGCGCGGTCTTTACCGCTTATGTCAAGACCGACAAGTGGATGCCGTTCAATAAAGACTGGCAAGGAAATAAAGGGCCGTTGGAGGATTTGTTGCAGAAGGGAACGGGGGAATGCGCCCTGTTCAATCACGAGGCGAAGTGCGGGATCCTGTTGAAATACAGGCCGGAACAGTTCGTCAAAGCGGGTTTGTGGTGGGCGCCGCCCTGTCAGCAGGCGAACCTGGAATTGACTACGAAACCAGTCGAACTGAAAACGGGTCAAGTGCTCACATTCGGGTACTCGTGTGAGTATCTCGACAAGGCGCCCATGTGATCCGGCAACGGCCCACGGTTGTCGCGCTCGTTGGGATTCGAGTAGCAATAGCTGAGCAGAACCGCAGGAATCCCGGATTGATGTTCTCAGTAAGGTAATGAAATCGCTACAGGTAGATGTTCCGTTTCGGGACAGCCCGATACGGGCGATGGAGGAATGGAATGCCGAACCGAATTACACGCCGAAGTTTTCTCAATCGGGCAGGGAAGGGAATGGCGGGCACGCTGGCGTTGGCCTGCCTTATACGGCCCTCACGACCACAGGCCGCGACTGCAGCGAACGACCGGATTACCCTTGGGTTTATCGGTCTCGGCGGCCAGGGCAGCTACCATTTCCGCAAGTTCCTGGACAACTCGCAAGTACAGATTCTCGCCGTTTGCGATGTTTTCCAAGAACATCGCGAGAAGGCGCGGCTGAGAACGAATGAGAAGTACGGGAATCAGGATTGCGGCTCTTACAACGATTTCCGCGAGCTGCTGGACCGCGACGATATTGATGCGGTAGTCATTGCCACCCCGGATCACTGGCATACGCGAATTGCTATTTCCGCCTGCGAGGCCGGGAAAGATATCTATTGCGAGAAGCCGTTGACTCTGACTATCGGCGAGGGCAAGGCGCTGGTGAAAGCGGTCCGCCGGTACAATCGTATTTTCCAGGTCGGAAGCCAGCAGCGTTCGGATTGGCGTTTCCGATTTACCTGCGAACTGGTCCGAAGCGGCAGGATCGGCAAGGTTCATACGGTAAAAGTCTTTTTGCCGAATGGTTCGGCCGGAGGCGAGGCACCCGACAGCGATCCGCCCGATGGCTTCGATTGGAATATGTATCTCGGTCCCGCGCCGTGGGTTCCCTATAACAAGGACCGGACGTTCTGGAATTTCCGCTGGTTTTTTGACTATTCCGGCGGGCAGATGACGGACTGGGGTGCACATCATTTTGACATTGCCCAGTGGGGTCTCGGTACGGATCTCACAGGCCCCATTTCCGTTGAGGGGACCGGTACACTTCCGAGTGAGGGCCTTTTTGAGACGTATACCGACTTCAATGTGACTCTCCAATATGCGAATGGAGTTACGATGATCGCTATGAATCCCGAGCACGGAACTCGATTCGAGGGTACCGATGGGTGGGTACATGTGTGGCGCGGCGGCATGGACAGCGAACCGAAAGATCTAATGTATGAGATTCTGGGTCCGAAAGATGTTCATCTGTACGAAAGCAATGACCATCATGCCGATTGGTTGAACAGCGTTCGTTCCCGCAAACGTCCGATATGCGATGTGGAGATCGGGCATCGTTCGGTGTCTGTTGCGCATC
This sequence comes from Candidatus Omnitrophota bacterium, assembly GCA_029557025.1. Lineage (GTDB taxonomy): Bacteria > Hinthialibacterota > Hinthialibacteria > Hinthialibacterales > JAKPRU01 > JAKPRU01. The sequence goes on from JAKPRU010001004.1 coordinate 5,484, forward strand.
TGAGTAATATCGCGCTGCGGCTTGGTCGCAAACTGCACTGGGACCCGGATCGGGAGGAGTTTGTAGATGATCCCGAAGCGAACCGCTGGCTAATCAAACCATATCGCGCGCCGTGGTATCTGTGAGCTATGAAGGAGACAAAACAATGACCAAATGGCGATATATTTCAATTCTCGCTCTCAGCGTGTTCCTGTACTGCTGTGCTACGGCTCCGGTACAGGAAGTGAAATCTCAGGCGTTAGTCGAGCAGCTCGCGTCGGAATTCG
>JAKPRU010000153.1 GCA_029557025.1 Candidatus Omnitrophota bacterium
GGATTGATCGTCCGAGCGATAGCCTCAGCTTGGGTGAGCAGGTCTCTACGCATGACGCCATCCACGACTTTTTCGCGCCAGTTGGCCACCCACCGACCTCCGATCACTGTTGCGAACATCGCGAGCAGGAATGCAACGACCAACCGTTTCGGAACAGAGTTCATTTCGATACTCCTCCCTGGGCGGATTCGCGGGACCTTATCCCCACTTATATTACCACATCCCGATGCACCGCCCGGAATGGACGACGTACTCCCAGAGTCAAAAAAAACGATTTGAACGATTTCTTGGAAAGCGGACAGCCTCAACGGAGAAGAACGGGAAAGCGCCGCGGAAGTTCCGAGCAAAGAAACCCGCAAATGATAGAGTGTGCCCGAAACCAAGTCAAATACAGGGCGGCTTACAAGACAACACGGTTCCGGTCCGATTGATCTCTTTCAAAAGAGGGATTATGGTACGGGCCGGAACGCAAAGGAATCTTGCCGGAAAGACTTTCTTGCTGTAAAGCATAATCTCGTGAAGAAAATGTAGGACAAAACGGGGAAAGGCAGGATCGTTCGATGGATGAGAACCGATCATTGACGGATCGCCAATTGCCTTTCAGCCCTTTTGCGCTTTGCCTTCTTTCGGCACTCACAATGTCGTACGGCTGGGGGTTTCGCGGCGAGTATGGGCATGAGGCCGGAGCCATGGTTGCCGCCGCCCTGATGACGATGGCGTTATGCCTCGCCTCGGGCCGCCCGGACTGGTTTAAGCGTTGCGCCGTGGTGGGCTTCTTCGGCGCGGTGGGCTGGGCATTCGGCGGTCAATTCAGCTATATGGAGCATTCGGTTTTTTATGCCCACTCCGACTCATTTCCGGATGTCCTGTATTCTTACGGTGTTTTGTTTCTACTCGGCGGAATCTGGGCGGGGATCGGCGGTTCGATCCTGATTCTCTCCCTGACAGAGAAACGATCCCGCCTGGAGAAGTTCATCGGGCCGATTGTTGTCGTTTATGTTGTCTGGATTCTTGTCGAGTGGTTTTTCCGCTTCTCGCCGGACTGGGTGGCACAATGGATGTCCCCAGAGTTCCACCGGAATTATGCCGAGAGCCTTCGCGGATTCCAGAAAGTGATGGGAACCGCCAAAGTAGACTGGATGACCGCATCCACAGCGCTGATCACCGCCGCGCTTTACTGGGTCTTTTCACCTGGAAAGCGAGAGGCGTGTCGGTTGATAATGCTGATTTCGGCGGGCTGGCTGATTTCGGCCGCCTTTTTCATGCTTTTGATCGGATTTCCCCTTGTGCCACCGCACCGGGGAGAGAACTGGGCGGGCACTCTCGGTGTTTTCTTCACAATGTTCGGCTACCTGACTTGGCGCAAGCATCGCGCGGGACGGCTCTTTATGTCGTACTGCACACTCGCCGGGGGATTCGGATTCACCCTTGCGAACTTTATTCGGATACCCTTCACAGCCGCTTGGGGACCGATTGCGAACAGCGTCTCTCTGAAGCTGCTTGGCGGATGGAAAACCACGGAGCAAGGCTTCGGATTGTTCATGGGACTGGGCGTGGCCTTCGGGATTCTCAGGCTTCTGCGAGGCCACTTGCCTCCCCCGGAGGAAGATACCGATGAGCGCAAACTGAACGAACTATCCACGCTTGGTTTGCTGGTTCCCATTCTGTGGTTCAACCTGCACAAGAATATCGATCGATGGATCGAGAACCAGGATATCATCAGTCACGACTTGTTGTTCGGTTTCTCGGCCAGGGCCTGGTACGATCTGATCTTCGTTCTTTTGTGCGCCCTGGTGATCTACGCCGTTTTCCGAAATCGCCGCAGCCCGTTGGCATTCATTCCCGCCACCGATTTCGGCAAAGGCCAGCTTCTCTACCTGTTTTATCTGACCGTGACCCTGGTTAGCGCATTCATGCTCAACCTTGTCGAAATGAAAGAGCTGATGCGGGTTTGGGTGGAATGCACATTCTGGATCACGTGCGTGCTGTGCGCCTGGCTGGTTGTCCGAATGGGGGCCGGGGTTTCTCCTCCGACTTTCCCGGACATGCCGAGCGGTCCTGTTGCCGTCACCGATAGATCCTGGAAACTCGGTGTCCTCCATTGGATTGTCTGGATTGCTGTTCCCATCATCATGCTTCTGCTGACAGAGGCAACATTGTATTTTGAAAACGGTCCCATCTCACGGGGCCGCCTGCGATTCGGTCCGAACGCCTATTGGAGAACATTTCAGAACGCGCCCGGCGCGCCTTCCGAATCGCCCTCGGAAACTGTAAAACCGAAACCGACGCCGACGATGAGTGAGGTCCTGGAAGAAAAAACGTTTGCGGGTATCGTTTTTGTTCATATCCCGCCGGGGACTTTCGTGATGGGTACGGAGATCTTTGACCAGCA
>JAKPRU010001037.1 GCA_029557025.1 Candidatus Omnitrophota bacterium
CCAGAAACCGATCTCCGAGGTTGACGATCAGACCTTGATTATGGCGGACATTGGAGGCAAGGCCATCCAGCAACTCGAAGCGGCGGCGACCAGCCTGTTGAAGAGGCACATGCGAGAGGACGCCGCGCGGCCGTTGGCGGCCAAGCTTGCCACCGGGACGTGGACACATGATTATCCCATCTCTGCCGAAGAAGCGCGCTCGCTTGGTCTCCCGGTCAGCACCGACATGCCGAATGAAATACTCCAACTCATGATGCTGTATCCGCAGCCGGTGAGGCGGCAACAAGGCGGCGTGGAGTATCTACCGATTCCACGTCAGAGCGAGAACCAGAAGCAATGACCAACCGAAACAGAATTACAAAGTAGGCACGACGCGGGCCTGGACAGGGATTTCCTTTTCTTTTGAGAACCAATCTTCCTGGAAACGAATGCCGAGCGATGCCGAGAATGATCCCTGGGCGTTCGGATCGGGAAAGCCAACGTCATAGATTCTCCGGTGGATGGGGCGCGTGGGGCTTCCGACGATGGTGTCACTTGCGCATTGCACGGAGAAATGAGCGGGATCGCTGCACGTAACAGCAAGGATTTCATGTTCCGCTATTCCGGAAACGGTATTGCTGCGAGGGCAGACGACAGAGAACAGCAATAAATGCTCTTGATCGACATAAGCGACACAGGGCAGGGGGCATTCGGGAATTCATCAGTATTCTCAATATGTTGCGCAAGACGACACATAATTATCCCTCAGTACAGGCCCCCTCCAGGAGGCCCTTTTCCTCAAGAAAAACCCCCTACTACCCAGGATAGTAACGCTTTTCCAGGGGGTGTCAAGAAAAAAATCACCTTTTCTTGCTTTGAAGAGGTTTATCATTTTTCGAAGAAGGAGTTGCGGTGGGAGTGAAGGTAGGCGAGGATGGTTTCGGCGCGATGACGGAAGGTGTGTTCGCGCAGGATACGGTCGCGGCCCCGCTCGACTACCTCAGCGCGCATCTGTGAATCGGCCAGGCAGCGTTCGACTATATCGGGGAGTTCCTTTACATCGCGATAGTACAGAACACCCTCACCCGGCTCAAGCAGGTGGTCCAATCCATCGGCCCATTCGGTTACCAGGCAGCCGCGCTGCGCGACGATATTGAAACACCGTGCACCCAGCGAGCTTCGTGTCTGAATACTCGTTACACTCAGATTTACTTGCGAGGAACTCATCACCCGAACACTCGCATCATAGTCGATTTTCCCGCGATAGCATTTTTCGGAATCCTTTTCTCCCAGTAGTTCTTTCCAGAACGGTTGACCGTACAGATGCAGATTAAAATGCAGTAATTGTCGGATGGCATCCACCCGAAGCCGATTATTAACCTCCAGGTAGATATATCGGGACACATCCAGGAGAGAACACGGCGTTCCTTTCGGCACGGTTTCCGAAGAAACGAGTCCGCTAAAATAAGGCGGTCGCAGATGTTTTTCCGAATACGTAGAGTACACTTCCTCTACGGTTCGATCGACAAATTCCCTCAGTTGGGGTGAGAATGAATCATACAGTCGTCGCTGGTCGAACACGCTGCCGCGAATTTCATTTTCTGGAGCAAGCGGAAGATGGAGGATTCGTATCGCGAGGAAGAAGCGTTGTCAGGTGGCGATGGAAGCCCGGCCAAATGGTATGAAGACATCGGTATGAACAGCGTGCTGAAACTCGGATTCGGCGTGTGCGACAAAGACTGCCTGCATGGGGATATCAACTATTTCTACGACGTGATCCACGACGAGAACAACCAGCTCGCAATCAATCCATATAAGGTCCCGGCCGATGGATGGCAGAGCAAGGCCGATTTTCAGCTGATCGGCACTGCGCGGCCGTATCACGGCCCGAATGCGGTTCCGGCCATCGAGGGGCCGGACGCGGTTGACGATTCGCCTGTGTATGAAAATGGCAGATCGGAACCGGAAAAGGACGGCAGCACCGATGTGGCCGTAGTCATATCACGATATACGGCCGAGGATGTGGAGCAGGACGGGATACTGGTCCGGCTTGGGAAATACAGCGGGCCGCACGGCCAGCCGGTCTACATTACCCGATCACTGTATGACGAGGGCGGATACGAGGATGAGAGGAAGACCGACCATCTCGTGGATATCGGCCTGAGCGTGCTGGCATTGCCGGATACCGAGGATGAATACGGCGGCAGGAAACTGCGGGTCATCGACAAAGGCCGGGCATGGGTCATTGAGGACGGAGAAACTGTGACGTTCCTGAAGCCGGATGATTACTGATCGCAGGGATATTCGTGGATGGCTACTGATGTTTCTATTCAATAGTTAATCCACATCCACACATTCACCGGACCGGGCGTAGGGGTCGGGCGAGGCTCATCGCTTTCATTCAGATAAAGCGTTATTCTCGCATCACCGTTGCGGGCAACAACCATATCCAAGTCTCCGTCACCGTCCGCATCTCCGAAGGTGATCGCAGCAAGCCAGTCGCCAAACAGAGCCTTCTCAGTGAATGTTCCGGTCCCATCGTTGAGATACAGCGTGAGTGGGGAAATCACGACATCCAGATCTCCATCCCCATCGACATCTCCACAGGCCAGGACATCAGTGCCGACTTCTGAGAATTTGCGTCGCTCCGCATCGTCAAATATTCCCGCGCCGGGATTGCAGTACAGCGCGGTGGCTGTACAAATATCAAGATTGTTGTCGCCGTTGAAATCGCCGAGGACAATTCCATCGCTGTCTTCCGGTCGGCCCACGTTCCTCACTATCGGATATAAGCCTTCTCCATTGTTGTAGTAGACAAGATTCTCCCGCCCCGATGCTCCAACCACAAGATCCAGATCTCCATCGCTGTCAATGTCACCGAAAATAATTGATCTGACTTGCTCTTCCATCGCCTCAAAGGACGTCGTTTTGTCAAATCTCCCGTTGCCATTATTGAAATAAACGGTATTCGTACTGGCAGACATGCCCCCTATGGCGATATCAAGATATCCGTTGCCATCCGCATCACCCAGTGCCATTCGGGGCACAGGAACCGTATCCCCGAAGTTCACAGGTTCGTTGAATTGTCCTCTTCCGTCGTTGAAGTAGATGGCCGATTGTCCAAGATGGCTTGCGGCAACGAGATCCAGGTCGCCATCCCCGTCCATATCGCCGAATTTCAAGTCGAAATACACGGAACCTGAATCGCCAATCTGCCGCATGCCCGCATCAAAATGCCCGGTTCCGTCGTTCAGGTAGATCGCGCTTACTCCCTCGAATTGCGATATGGCCAAATCCAGATCCCCGTCACCGTCAACGTCGCCTAAAGCCAAGGCATCGGTCCGAACCGTGTCCTCGACTGCTTGCCGGAAATATTGGTTGAAAACGGCCGGTCCCCATCCTGCCGCTGTGCGGAAACGCCACAGGTAAGGGGCGGTCAGTGGGACCCCGTCCGTATCGGCGTATTTCTCTGTTAAAGTAACTTCAATCTCTTCCCCCGGAAGGAAAGGCACTTTCGGCGTGAACGTCCTGCCATTGGTTCCTTCGCCGGATAAGCCGCCGGATGTTCTCCCGGTCAATGTGCCATACACAACAAGACTGTCTTTCGTACCTTCACTCACCGCATCATTAAAGGTCGCCGAAATAACCACATTACGCGCAACCGACGGAGCGTTGTGGCTGGGGTGAATATTCACTACCTGCACTCCGTTCCCTATCGGATCGGAGAAGGCGGAAGTGTTGCCATCCGGATCGGTTACCGTCGCCGTAATAT
>JAKPRU010001048.1 GCA_029557025.1 Candidatus Omnitrophota bacterium
CGGCAAAGCCCGGGCCGTCCGTGATGCACTCTTGAACGTCAGCGACCGGATCGGCCCGATCCTGGCAGCGGAGAGCGATCAGACAAAGGTTTCCGACATCCTCACCAAAGAGATCCGGACCGCCCTGGAGGAGTTATCGAAATGACCAATAAGATCATCATCGGCGTATTTGGCAGCCGAAGCCTCAAAGATGAGCGTGTCAAGATCATTCTACTGGAGACCATAGCCAAATGGAAACCTGATTATCTCTCGACTTGTCAGGAGCCTCAGGGCGTCAGCGAGGTTTGCCAGCGGGTCGCCAAGGAAACCGGGATCCCTCTCATCTTGCACTTTCTTAATTTCCGATATTTGCGCGGGGCGTTCGAGCATCGCGCAAAGGAGATCATCCAGGAATCGAGCCATTTTGTCTGCATTCATGATGGGATCTCGAAGGGTACGGCAAACGAATTGAAGATGGTTCGGAAAACCGGGAAACCCTATTTTTACCAGGTACTGGAAAACACCCCTTATGAAAGATCAGTCGGGTTCAATGTGAAACAGGAATGGAGCATGGACAAGAAAGAACAGGTCGACCGCAACACCCTTTTGAATGTGGATGAATTGAGTTTGTCCGACATCACGGGCGAGGCGACATTATGAAGATCCGGATGCAACGCCTGGACAAGCTGATCCCCTACCCTACCAATCCGAAGGCGCACCCACCGGACCAGATTCAAATGATCGCTGCGAGCATCGAGGAGTTTGGATTCCTGGTCCCGCTTGTGATCGACTCGGAAGGCGTCATTGTCGCCGGCCACGGCCGATATGAGGCGGCAAAACTTCTCAACCTGGACAGGATCCCCACTGTCAGCGCCGGGAATCTGACTCCGGACCAGATCCGGGCCTTCCGGATTGCCGACAATCGTGTTGCCGAATCTGACTGGATCGAGGAGGCGCTGCAGCAAGAGCTACGAGACCTTCACGAGGCCGGTTTCGACATAGAACTGACAGGCTTTTCCCTGGAGGACATCACCGGCGCG
>JAKPRU010001070.1 GCA_029557025.1 Candidatus Omnitrophota bacterium
AATACCATTGTCCTCGTTGCAGGACACGACAAAAGGGCCGCTTTTTCAAAATTCCGGACCCGGAAGACCTGGCTCGACTGGATGAAGTCGAATCGATGGGGAAACGATTGCAGCCGACTTTCGTGCCCGACGATCCCATTCCGGGCGGAGATGAGACCAACCGGCTCCATCGCTGGGGCTACCGGTATTATCGAGAAATGTTCAACTCCCGCCAGCTGGTTGGTCTCGAGTTGAGTTGCCGTTTCATCGCCGCACAACCCGACGAACGAATACGGAATGCCCTGGCGACGAACCTCTCCGATCTTCTCAGGTATCAGAACATGCTCTGTCGCTATGACAGCATGGCCCTGAAGTCGCTGGATATCTTCTCCGTGCACGGATTTCCCGTGGGGCTGATCCAATGCGAGTCAAACCTCCTGGGCATCCCGGGACGAGCGAACGGAGAAAATGTGGGCAGCGGCGGCTGGTCCAACATCATCACCAAGTTCGTCAAAGCGAAGTCCTACTGCTTGCAACCGTTTGAAATCCAGCACCGATCGGGGCGAAAGGTCGTCATAGAAATATCGGGAGAGTGGATTGGCGAAACCAGCCGCCTTTTCCCGGCCGTGAAATCCAGGGGAGTGGACCTTGCCTGCTCGGACGCGGCCGTGGCGGACCTGGAGCCGGGAAGCCTGGATGCCGTGCTGACGGACCCTCCCTATTTCGGGAATGTGCAGTACGCCGAACTGACGGATTTCTGCTATGTTTGGTTGCGCAAACTGGCGGGGAGAGGCGTGCCTGAGTTCTCGACAGGATCGACCCGGAACCCTGCGGAGCTCACAGGCAACGAGAACATGGGCAGGGGCTTGGAACATTTCACCCGGGGTTTATCGTCCGTCTTCCGGAAAATGGCGATTGCCCTCAAACCGGGTGCTCCCATGGCTTTCACCTACCACCACAACCGGCTCGAGGCCTATTATCCCGTTGCCGTCGCCGTCCTCGACTCGGGCCTTACCTGCTCCGCCTCTCTTCCGTGCCCTGCGGAGATGGGAGCCTCCATTCACATTAGCGGGACCAAGTCCTCCGTTGTGGATACCGTGTTTGTTTGCCGTTCGACGGGGAAGATCCCTGCAAAGTGGATCGTCGGGTCCCCCGAAGGGCTGGCGGGCCTTGTGAGGGAAGACCTGGAAAAGCTTAGAGGAGGGAATTTCTCTCCGACCGCCGGGGATCTGCGGTGCATCATTTATGGCCACCTGGTCCGTCTTGCCGTATGGGATCTTCGAAAGGGTTGGAATCGGGACCTGGAAACGGCTCATCGTTTGGGCCGGGTGGAGGAGTGGATCCGTGCGTTTGGGGGGCTTGAATCCGTGGAACGGCACCTGCGCGATGTCATCTCCACAATTCCCCACGTCCAACAAGCGATCGCCCAAGAAGCACAGTCATCCTACAGAGAACCTCCCAGTGAAGTTTCCTTTTGAAGCCTCGTTGCAGGAAATCCAAGAAAACCCCGATCCGTTCGTATCGGCCGTGTTCTCTTGCCTGGAATCCGAATTTCTCCTTATGCCGAAAGGGAGCGGGTTTATCGAATATCCCGTTTTCGAATGCGGTTACGAAGCACTCAAGAAGGCCACCTCGGGGTTCCGAGAGTTTGCGGGCGAACCGGTTTATTCGACGGTGATATCCGTGCCCATCTCCCTGATAGTCCTGCGGTCGATGTTGGGATTCACGCCGTCGGAGTGGGCCTACATTGCCACTCAGCGTACCGGGGTTGAAGTCACACAAGGACATGCGCGGACTTTGG
>JAKPRU010001092.1 GCA_029557025.1 Candidatus Omnitrophota bacterium
GACTGATAATTCAATTCGTGGGATCCCAGCATCGAACTGGAATATCCGTTGACCTCGCAGACCAGCCCCCCATTGATCTTCGTCACTGAATTGGAGGCGTTTCCGGTGCCCCACGCTTCAACCCCTTTCGGGGCAACCACCAGGCCGTTGATCTCCGTGGACGAATCCTTATTCACATAAATCTTCCCGGTCACGATAATCGCCGGAAACCCTTCCTGCGGCGTGATCTCGATATTACGCCCCTCCAACACCAGATCCCCCTTGATGATCAGCGTCCCCTTGAATTTTACCTGATCCTTTATTTTAATATAAGTGGTATAATCTCCTGGGGTAACAACTAAAACCCCGCCCGGATTTTCCGGCGTGATGGCTTTTCCATCATTGGCTTTGTTATCGCTTTTCAACTCCTTGATCGTCTGCGTCTGAGCCGCTCCGGCCAGGCCGTTCACCTGGTATTGGCTGTAATAGTCCCCCTTGATATCGGGCACGGCTTTGGATGGAGCCCACGACTTGTTCCCCCGGATTCTCCAATACGGATCCCACAGGGTTCCGCTCGTGCTTACATTGCCGTTAATCCACGACAAATTCATCATGTTCCCGTTGGAATGAATGTCCCCGTTCACCCGCAGCGATCCGGGCAGCGTGACCTGCCCGCCTCCCAGAAAAATTCCATGCGGAAGATCCTTCTGGTAATTGAATCGATAGTTCACCGTCAGCGTGCATTGGCGCGTCAGCGCATCGATGGCGGCTTCGGAGGTGATATAGAACAGTTCGGGAAAATCCGTGTCCTGCACACAGCGAAGGTAATATCCGTAGGCGCTGTCATCGACATAGTACGGACCTAACGGGGAAGCCCCCGACCCTTTCAGGGCGGACGGATTATTCTGCAGGAGGAAAAGCCCGTGCTGCAAACCCGATTCCGCCAGATACTGGGCACGTTCGGCGATCGTCAGATTGCTCGCCCCCGCCATTTTCACGCTGTTGTGCAACAGCAGACCGGTCCCGACGATCGCCGCCGAAGCCAGCAATATGCACCATCAGCAGGGCAAATCCGGATTGTTTCCTCGAAATTCTCATGATCCAATTCCAGTTCACCCTTTCCGGCGATCAGCCGCCGGCAGACTCGTTCGTCAGGGTAAACTGTCCATTTTTATAAGCGATTTCGTCCAGCATATCCGCCCGC
>JAKPRU010001151.1 GCA_029557025.1 Candidatus Omnitrophota bacterium
AAAGGACGAAGCCCAAGTGTATGACAAGCAGGAGTGAGGGTCCCGTAAATCCCTCACCCGACGATAGAGGACATGTCGGCGGAGGTTGGCCGGTTCAATACTGTCAACCCCCACCTGACCTCCCCTTTCGACAGGCTCAGGGCGACGCCCGATCTTCGAGGGAGGGGGTCTTGGGACTTCTTTCTGCGGATGTAGGACTCAGTCGGCACGCCCATCAGCGGGACCTATTCGAGAGTCCCTAGTGTTGACGAGAATCCGGTGTTTCTGAGATTCGGACAGTAATGAGGCGGACACAGGGCATATTTGCCCGATTGGAGGTCAATCATGAGAACACATTCACGAATTATCAAGGCCTTTCTTCTGAACATACTGGGACTGGCAGCGTCGGTTGTCATTTTCCCGTTTCTTGCTTTATCTCAACAGGTTCAGCCCCTACGCACTTTCTATCATCCATCCGATATTCCGATTTACTCTTCGGCTTTATCACCCGATGGCAAGATGGTGGCCACGACGAATTGGGGTACAATAATTTGGGATACGAATAGTGGGGAATCGCTAATGACACTGAAGTCTCCGATGCGCACAACGGACCGCGTTGCATTCTCGCGCGATGGGAAACAGGTTGCGACCGGCGACGATTGGGGACTTGTAAAGATATGGGATTTGTCAACCGGTGAGGTGATTCGGGAGATCGATTTCGACGGTCCGCAAATCAATCCGCCTGCCTCAGGTCCTATCAGAGGATTGGCATTCTCTCCGACGTCAAAGTACTTGGGAGCCAGTACAGCCAGTCCCGCAGCAGTCAAGGTCTGGGACTTGCAGTCGGGCGAAATGGTTTTCCAAGGTGCAACCAGAGAGCCGGATTATCTTCAATTCCTCCCTGATGAGAGACGGATATTGCTTCGCGATACAATTCAAAACGAAACAGGAGCAAATATTGGCTACCAGGGAGAGTTGTGGGATATCTTCTCGAAAGAGATCGAATTGACATTTGAGGGAAGTCTGGCCATCCTGACATCGAACGGCAAATTGGTTATGACTTATGACCATGACGATGCAAGTCCTATCTACCGTCTTTTGTGGGATGCAGAGACAGGGAAACAACTTCACGTATTTCGTTATGACGGGCGCGCCGTCGCGTTTCCGGCGATTTCCCCCGATGGCAAGATGACTCTTATGTGCGAGTCGAGAAGTGTTACCTCGCTGATCGACACGCAGACAGATAAGGTGCTGCGAGAATTCGGTAACGTGGGCCAACCTCTGTCGGCGCATCAGGCGTTTTCGGATGACGGGCGGCTGATGATTACCGTATATGGGAATACCGTTTACCTGTGGGACATCTCCGACCTGGCGGCAGGGGTAAAGGGGCAAGCGCAAGAGTATGACAAGCAGGAGTGAAGGTTCTGTAGGATCCCTCACCCGAAGACAGAGGACATGTCGGCGGGGGTTGGCAGGTTCGATGCTGTCAACCCCCACCTCCCTCCCCCGATCTTCGGGGGAGGAAATACCGCCCGCTGTTCCGACATCGGCAGCGTCACTCGGTATGGGGTCCCGGATGTTGACGAGAATCCGGTGTTTCCGTCTATGTATAGCTTTCTTTTTGAATTACATTCTCATTCTTCGTTATTTCTCAACACTCCCCACCCTGAGTTCTCGGTTCTTGATTCTCAATTCTCTCCAGCTTCGCATACGCCTGCACCAGATTCTTCCTCCCCACATTCTGAAACTCCACCGTAATCTGGCTCTTCGCACCGGTTCCGGTAACCTCCAAGACTACGCCCTGTCCGAATGTCCGATGATTCACCCTATCTCCCGGCGCAAATTCCTGCCGCTCCAAAACCGTTGGCCGTTCTTTTTTTTCACGATTTTCCGGACGATTTTTTTTATCTTGTAAACCGTCCCACAGAGTATCTTCCCGGAAAACAACGGACGAGAGATTCTTCACACAAGACCGGGGGATTTCCTTGAGAAACCGGGACGGGAAATTCTGCTGCGGCGTTCCGAACAATCTCCGCGTGTAGGCGCGAGTGATAAACAGGCGTTTCTTCGCCCGTGTGATCCCTACATAGCACAGCCTGCGCTCCTCTTCGAGTTCCTCCTTGCTGTCCTGTGACCGTGCGTGCGGCAACAGGCCCTCTTCCATGCCGGTCAGAAAGACCACCGGAAACTCCAGTCCTTTCGCGCTGTGCAAGGTCATCATCACCACACTGTCTTCACGGTCCTTCCGTTCATCCACATCCGATACCAGCGACACCTCTTCCAGGTACGCGACCAGGGTGTCTCTTGCCGTAAGCGTCTCTCCGAACCGGATCAGAAGTTCTTTTTCAAATCCGGCCGCCGCCGATATCAATTCACCGATATTCTCCCATCGAGACCGATCTTGAATGTCCCGGCTGGAAGTCAGCATTTCCTCGTAGCCCGAATCCTGAAGAACGCTTTTGATGAACTCCTCGACGCTCAACTTCTGAACGCTCTGCGCCCAGCGCTGGTACATCTGGGCGAACTGTTTGGCGCTTCTCTTGGCTATAGACGACAGTTCGGTAACCTCTTCCGCCCGCAGGCACGCCCTCAGCACCGAGATATGCTCCATTTCGGCAAACTGCACCAGTGTCACCACACTTTGCGCGCCCAGCTTGCGGCGCGGCTCGTTCGCAATGCGAGCAAAGGACGCCGTGTCGTGCGGATTGACCAACAGGCGAAGATAAGACAGAACATCCTTGATCTCCTTGCGCTCATAGAAACTCAGTCCGCCCACAAGAGTGTATGGAATCTTCTCCCGTCGAAACACATCCTCAAATGAACGGGATTGCGCGTTGATCCGATAAAATAAAGCGATATCAGACCACCGGTACTGCCCGGTCTGGTGAAGTTCCTGAACCTGCTGCGCAACCCATTTGGCCTCCATCGCCTCATCAGGAAGGATCGCGATCCCGATCGCTTCCCCCTTTTCGCTTTCGGTCCAGAGACGTTTGGACCGACGGTTACGGTTTCGCGCTACGACCGAATTCGCCGCTTCCAGAATCGTCTTAGTCGAACGATAGTTCTGCTCCAGTGGAATCACTCTCACCTGCCGGGTATCCCGCCCGAATTCCAGAATGTTCGACAATTGCGCCCCGCGCCAACGGTAAATGGATTGATCGTCATCCCCTACCACGCACAGGTTTCCGTACTTTTCGGCGAGAATATGGGCGATCAGGTACTGAGGATGATTCGTATCCTGGTATTCGTCAATCATTACGTGACGAAACCGGGACTGATAATGCTCCCGAACCTCTTCGGATTCCCTCAGAAGCCGGACACCGTAAATCAAGAGATCATCAAAGTCCAGCGCATGGTTTTCCTGCAGGATCCGCTCATATTCAGCATACAGGTCCGCAACTTGCTTTCGCATAAAATCTTTGGCCTGTTCTCGAAACTCTTGCGGCCCGACTAAATGGGCTTTGGCATTGGAGATCATCTGAATCACCACAGTGGGTTTCAAACTTTTAGTTAGACCGGCGACGGCGTCCATGGCCCGCCGGATCACCGTCATCTGGTCCGTTCGGTCGAATATGGAAAATCCTTCATCAAGACCGATCTTGTCGGCGTGGCGGCGCAACAGTCGCGCACAGAGAGAATGGAACGTTGAAATCCAGACCCCCTCCGCCTGGTCCGGAATCAACAGACGGGTCCGTTCACGCATTTCTCCCGCGGCTTTGTTGGTAAATGTCACCGCCAGGATCTGCCGGGGCGCAATGCCCCGCGCGGCGATCAGGTAGGCGATTCGGTAGGTGATCACCCGCGTCTTCCCGCTCCCCGCTCCTGCCAGCACCAGCAACGGCCCGTCTCCGTGGACCACCGCCTGCCGTTGTTGTTCATTCAGGTCTTTGAGGATGCGCTCCACTGGCAGGTTTTTTTCGGCTGAATCCTGCATCATGTCTCCCCGAGGTTGAACTTGTATCGAAGAATCTCCGCAAAAGACCGGTCTCGAAAACACACCGTCGGAACGGTGCGACGTGACCGACGGAGATGAAGCGTATGGGTGGATGGAAATTGAAACTCCACCTGGCCATCCAATGTCACCATCAGTTCATCCGAGGGGTCCGGAAAACGCAGCGTGATCTCTGTCTCGCCGCTGAACACCAGCGGGCGATTAAACAGCGAATGCGGGCATACCGGCGTCACCACCAGCGCCGCCAAGTGCGGCTCTAATATCGGCCCGCCCGCCGATAACGAGTGCCCTGTTGAGCCGGTCGGGGTCGCCACAATCAGCCCGTCCGCACGGTATGTCAACACCGGATTGCTGCCCCAAGCCAGTGTCAACTTGAGAAGCCTGCCCGGAACCGCCCGCGAAATCAGCGCCTCATTCAATGCGACATGCTTGAAAACCTCCCCGCCGTTTTCGGATACGACTCGCGCATTCACCATGTACCGATTCACAATCCGGTAATTCCCGGCGATCAGGCAATGAATGGCCTCTTCCATCTCATCCACCGTACATTCCGCCAGGAATCCGAAATACCCCAGGTTGATCCCCAAAATCGGTTTCCCCATCCCGGCGGTTTCCCGCGCAACACCCAGGATGGTCCCATCCCCGCCGAGGACCACCAGCGCATCACATTGCGCATAAACCGCCCGACGGGCCTCATCCACTTCCCTCTCCCCGCTCCGATGCCGTGTCTCCAGCACAGTGACTTTCACGCCCGCTTCCTGAAAAAGCCGACAGGCTTTCTCACAGGCCGCCGGGGCCATCGGCTTGATCGAATGCACCACAATCCCTGCGTGCGACAGACGCGCCGGTATCTCGTTATTCGGATAAGTCTGACTCATGTGCTCGTTTCACTATCTCCACCACATCCATTTCACTGGGACCGCCGCCCGGCTTCAAATAAGCCAGAAACTCGATATTGCCGTTCTTTCCACGTATCGGGGAAGGTTCTATACCCTGCACCGTCCAGGTTTCGCTTGCCCATTCAACAAAACTGTCCAACACACCGCAATGGTCTGCCGGATCACGGACCACGCCACCCTTGCCGACCAGCCCCTTTCCGATTTCAAACTGCGGTTTCACCAGTACCATGACCCAACCCTCCGGCGATAGGAATCCCCGAACCGCAGGCAACACCAGCCGCGCGGAGATGAAAGAAAGATCCATTGTGACAACCTGGATCGTCTCTTCAAAACTGTCTGCCGTCAGGTATCGCGCGTTCGTTCGGTCCATAATCCGCACACGCGGGTCTGTGCGCAGCCTTTCGTGTAACTGCCCCGCCCCCACATCGACTGCGTACACCCACTTCGCTCCATGCTGCAAAAGGCAGTCGACAAATCCACCCGTTGATGCCCCCAAATCGGCACACCCGCAGTCCTGAACCGACAGCCCGAACACTTCGAGCGCGCAGGCCAGCTTCTCTCCTCCCCGGCTCACATATCGCGATGGCTGATACCGGCAACGGACATACGCATCCGAGGCCACCCTTGTTCCCGGCTTGTCGATTGGAACCTCATCCACAAGAATGGCGCCCCGACGGATCAGCCTCTGGGCTTCGTCTCGGCTTTCCGCAATGCCGAGCTTGGTAACCAGAAGATCCAAACGAGTTCTTGTACTCGAAGACATCGCGGTTCACGGCGTGCCGATGGAGAACTCCAGCGCCGCAATATCGAGCGGATTCAGCAGAATCGTCGGCGGATTGCCCCCGACAGCTGTTTCAATCAGCGGCGCGTTACTAAGCAGGCTGACAGCTGTACCCAACGGACCTCTCAGCGCAATCCGCCCGGCCTCGGTCCGTGCATTCACCGCCAGAACCAACCGCTTCTCTCCAAGCGTCCAGGATCGCAGGCAAACTCCGGGGGAGAGGGCCGGAACCTCCATTTCCGAGGGAGTTCCATCAATCAGATAGGGGATGATCGGTTTTAGACTTTTCGCGACACTCTTCATATCCTCCCAACAGCCCGCGCGCTTTGTCTCCTGGCAGGACCACCAAAATAGACCCCTGGCGTTATGAATCACTGCCATCCAAGCCATGACACGGGACTCTTCCAGAGTCGGATGACGACCATTCGAAGGCGCGAACGCTTGCAGGCATGGAATCAGGCTCCGGTTTCCTTTCATTGCCTGCCATGCACGTGAAACCACATTCCCAACCATATCCAATGAACCGGACGGAACCGGATTACAGGCCGGGATGAACAGATCACACGTATTGGAATACCCCGAAAACATTACTGGAGTTTCTTCCATCACAAATACCGGATGAAAATGATCCACATCCCGGATAATCGCCCGCGCGGTATCCAGGTATCCGGGTTCAATTCCCGCCCGGCTCGGATGGTTCATCAGGACATATCCCAGAAGGGCCGGATGATCTTTTACACGACATACCGCCTCTCGCAGCCCTTCCCGGTCCAGGTCGGGGACCAGGAACGGCTCCGTATTCAGAATCGACCACAGACCCAGCTCTTTGCAACGGTCCAGGTACAAAATCGCTTCCCGCTCGCCCGAAAAATCGGGGATGTTCCGGTCTATAACCGTATTGAACCCGGCCTCTACCAATTCAGCGATATCAGGCACATCATACATTCCAATCGGAAAGATCGGCTGCCCGTCTATGCACAGCATCTTGTCCTCACGGAGCTCGACCTTTGG
>JAKPRU010000027.1 GCA_029557025.1 Candidatus Omnitrophota bacterium
CGGACGGCTCGCATTGATTGTCACGGCGTTCGCAAAAGAGCGTTATGAACTCCTGCAAGACCTTTTCGATGACGTGTTCCATCAGCCACATCGTGAAAAACACTATCCCGAACTGCGGGCCTTGACCGCCGTGACCCGTGCGGCCCGCGAGGCGGGTGCGCTGGGCGCATACCTCAGCGGGTCCGGTTCCACCATGATGGCCGTGACAATTCAACACGCACGGGAAGTCGGGCAAGCCATGGAGGAAACATTCAACCGGGAGAATCGGGGAACCGGATATTCCTGCAAGATCCTTCATCTCCAATGCGACAATAACGGCACAATCCTCACCGGAACGGATTCCTGAACACAATGCGCATCTTCCTGTCCGCAGGCGAACAGTCAGGCGATCTTCACGGAGCCGCCGTGGCGCGTGAAATCCTTCGCCTTCAACCGGAAACCGAATTACTCGGACTCGGCGGGACCCGAATGGAATCCGCCGGCGTCCGCATTCTGTATCCTCTGCCCCGCCATGCACTCATCGGTTTTATCGGGGTGTTCCGCCATCTGCCGGAAATCTGGAACGTCTGGAGTCTGGTGCATCGCTCCTGGCAGATCGAGCGACCGGATGTGGTTGTGTTGATCGACTATCCCGGTTTCCATCTGCGTCTGATAAAACTGGCGCACCGCATGGGGATCCCGGTGGTCTACTACATCGCTCCGCAAATGTGGGCGTGGGGAGAATACCGCGTCGGCGTGCTTCGGGAATGCGTCACGAAGTTATTGGTAATACTTCCTTTTGAAGAGGGATTCTTTCAAAAACACAAGGTTAATTGCGTTTTTGTCGGACATCCCCTGATGGACATACTGGAGAGGATAAAGCCGAAAGCATTCCATCCGGGGACCGTTGAGAATCCGACTATCGGGCTGCTGCCCGGAAGCCGACAGGGGGAACTGAAGTGCATGCTCCCGACGATGCTGCAGGCGGCGCAACGGATCCGGGACAGTCACTTCGGGGCATCCTTTGT
>JAKPRU010000039.1 GCA_029557025.1 Candidatus Omnitrophota bacterium
CGATCAGAAGATCACGTGTTCGCATTAAGACTTCTTGAACACTCTCGTCGTTGGGTAGGACAAAAGCGGCAAGAATCTCCGGCAAAGAGTGAATCCCGCACCATTCGTTGCGGGCCAGAATTTCAAAAGGGCAGGCAATAGATCCGAGTATTTCCGCTTCCCGACCGGCATCGACGCGAAGCAGGCCGTTCGTTCGCTCTGTCAGGTCCAAGAGAAACTGAGGGGAGAATCCGACGGGAATTGGGGAAAGGTTATACGTTGAGCTGGGAGGAATTAACGACATTCGGGTATTCCATTCAAGGGAGCCGGTCGGCTCGCCGTGCAGACGGACTCGCAAGTCCTCCAAGGGAAAGGTGCTCCGATTATGTATCCGAATACAACGAATAAAGGGGATTTCGTTCTGTTGGAATGCCCAGTTGAATCGCCGTTCATACTCAAGTTCAATTCGAACAGGGGTTTGTTCACTATCTGCGGAAGAAACGGCAGGATGATCGCCTTCCATCGCATTCCTCCATCAGTTGTCCCGAAAAAGTATAAACCTGACAGAAGATAAATCAAAATGGTCCGAATCTGAATCCGGCTCCCCCCATCTTTGAACTTCTCACCAGGGGTGGGTTCGCCCTTCCGAACCCACCCCCGATTCAATCTCTTCTACCGAATCACGACCGGCTCGATATCGAGCGTATGGCAAACTTCGATCAACTCCGGCACATAATTGCCGATGGCGGCATGAATATGGTTCGCGGAGAAATTTTCACAGAACGCCTCAAAGTCGCAGTGGAACCGCGCAAACGCATGAGGCCAGGTGTATGCCGTTTCCTTGCCCAAAGCTTCCTCTTCTTCGTAGGAAAGCGCCTCGAAACTGCCGGGGAAAATGTGCATCACAAACTCACCCCGGATACGGACAATCCGCGCAAAAGTGACCGACTCCGCCGGTTTCGCATAGAATTGCACGGAGGCGCCCCCCCCACGGTAGAAAAACTCCGTTGCCGGCATCAGGCGGATTTTCTTCCAATTCTCGCGGAAATCATCGCTCCGTTCAGCCAGCCAGGGCGCATGTTGACCGGAATTGACCAGGTCGAACAGGTCCCGGTCCGCATGGTAGTGACGCAGGTCGGCAAACAGAACCGGTTTCCCGCACAGAAGGTGAAGAATCTGCATGGTCAGCGCGGCGTTGCTGTCGCACTCTGTCGCGCAAACAATCACCTTCTTCTTTTCCTCTTCCCAGTCGGCAATGTCGTTCAAGAGCGCTTCCTGCAAATCCGCGATGCAAAGGTCGGGCCATTCGGTCATATCGAGTTGGCCGCTCAGACCGCAGAAATCGATCCCTTCCTCTTTGCAGAAATCTTTCATCGCCAGGTACATGCGCACTTGCCGAGCCAATGTTCCATCCAGGCCGGGCGTAAGGTTTGTGTTGTTGTATTGGATTTCCCCGCAATACTTCTCGAGCCAGTCAAGTCCCGCCTGGACACGACTGGGGTCGATCTGTTTCGCCATCTGCCACAGGTGCAGTTGTCCCCGGTGATAGACGTGAATCCCAAACTGGGCCATCCACTGGCTGGCGTCCACATGCCCGGTATACATCCCCATCGCAGGTCCGTCAAAATGGCCATACCGCATCCCCGATAGCTGATGGGCGACATCTTCGCCGTGCACACGCGCATCCGGTTCGTGTTCCCGCAGGAATCGCCTGATTTTCTCCTGCACCTTCGGATCCGCAACATCGCCCAGCACACGGCCGTAGGGAAGCCCGATCTCGTGAAGCGCACCGGCGGAAGCAAAAAACGCCACCCAGCCGGGCTGGGATGGATTGATATTCCCGACAAACAGGATCGGGCACTCGATCAGCATTGCCGCCTGCGCGGTCAAATCGGGAAATGACCACACACAGAAATTGAACACCGCGATGTCGCAATCGCTCCCGATAATCAGACCGGCTCCTTTCCGGGCCGTATCGTAGTTCCAAATGACATCCTCAAACTCGACCACCTCATGCCCTTCGCCTTTCAGCCAATCCGCAATCCGTTTCTGGAAATGAAGGCAATCTGCCTTGGTCGCATCGGCGACCCGTTTTCGACCATCCGTAAATGTGACTATTCCGATCTTCATCGTAAAATCCTCCTGTTTGTGTTGAGTTCATTCTATGTGTCGGAGCCTGGAAATTGCAGGGCTTTGGCCGGTGGGATTGCCTGGAAAGGAGACTGGGACAGATTATTCCATGCTGCCGGCAGCCATCAGTGCCCGCTCTGCCGCTTCCGGTAGTTCTATCGGGGCGAACATGGAGGCTGAATAGAGATAACCGTCGGATTCCGACCTGTCATTATCAATAATGCGAATCATGTTGTGGATCTCCGCCTCCGGATCAGGCAACATGCAATACACCTTGCCCAGAATCAGACTGGCGGGGTTGCTCTCGTTGTTGATGCAGATCACAAAACGATTCATCGGATGATCCTCTTGATTTTGAAATCCTTTCGGCCTATGCCATGCGCTTCAAACCAGTGTATCTCGGCATCACAGATTGTACCATCCAAAAGACGGACCAGTGCAACGCCCTTCATCTTCCGCCAACGTCCTTCCCCGTAAATACGCTCCAGATAGCGCCTGATATGTATCCCTCGACCTGCCGCGATCATCTCGATGTTCCTGATCTCGCCGAGGATCTTAAAACTTGCCATTGTGCATCAATTCTGCGTCACGCCTTTATGGCAGCCCTGGCCCGGCGAAGGACCTCCTCGGCAGGGATCTCCGTGGCTCGTCCCTGTTCCAATTCGTCCAAACGCCGTTCCGCCTCCTCAGTCCACAACGCCTCGATTTCGGACTCGGACAAGTCGTCCAATCTGTCAATCAACGACTTGGCCAATGCCGCCCTTTCGTTTAAGGGCAACTTTCCGATTTCCGTTTTCAGTTCTTGCAGAGTCATGGGTGGCTCCTAATGCACAGAGTTCGAATTATATTGTATCAGCGTAAGAAAAAAGGAACACCAGCCTATGCATCAGCCGGCGAACAATACGCCTCCCCAGGATCAGACTCGCCCGATTGCTCTCGTCTTTGATGCGGATTACGAAAGGGGGCATTGCACGATCCTCTTCCGGGCCTGTGGGGCACAGCGCCCTGCCTAACGCGCCAATCCTGACATCCCTTTCGCGCGAACAATATCCCCCAGCGCCGCAGCCATCAGAGCCACGTCGCCATCTTCCAGTGCGGCCTCAAGATACGCGGCCATATCTTCTTCGGTCTTGAGTTACTCCGCTGCATCCCACGGGCGTGTTTCGATTTTTTCCTGTTTCATGTTGATCGCTTTAAAAATCCCTGCCATTTCCAGCGCGATACGGATCTCCCGATTCTTTGTATCCTTGTCACCACCAGCCGGAAGGATCACCACATCCGACCCCATTCAAAAAAAAACAGACCCGATAGCCGGGGCCATAGTCAATCCGCAGCTCCGAGACACCTTCACCCACCGGCCTCACATCCCCGGATTACCCAACGATAGACGGCGGATACGCACGTTGATACGCGCACGAGCTTGCCGATCACGCAGACTCGCAAACCAATCCGCATAGACCTCTGTCTGACGGATTTCCACCATGTCAGCATTGTATCCCACAGGATACATCCGGGCAAGTAAATCGGCACACACCAGATCCTGACGCTATTGTTCCACAGGGCAAGGGTTCACAGAACAAAACACGTCATGCCGCCGAAATTGCCGAGGTGCAATGCGGGCAGCGGGTGGCCTTGATCGGAATCGTAGAGCAGCATTCCGGGCATTCTCTGGTCGTGACCGGAGACGCTTCCTCTTTTTTCTTGAACCGGTTCATCTGCTTGATCACAATGAAAATGGCGAAGGCCACGATGAGGAAATCCAGGATGGTGTTGATGAATACGCCGTATTTCAGGGACACCAGCTCAACCTTGGCGGTCTCGGGGATCTCTTCCCTGAGGGTAATCGCCAGATTTGAGAAATCAACATTGCCGAGCAGCAAGCCAATCGGCGGCATAATGACATCGTTCACCAGCGAACTGACAATCTTGCCGAATGCGCCACCGATAATGATACCAACCGCCATATCGACGACGTTCCCGCGCATGGCAAATTGTTTGAATTCATCGATCAGTCCCATTTCGATTCTCCTTTGCGACTGCGGCTGAATTTGTGGTTATGGCACTATCATCATGCCTCGTTCCATCCCACTCTGTTCGTCAGGCAAGCCGTCTGCCTACTACTGACAGGCTCAGGATGATCCTGCCAACGCCCGCCTTACACCCGCCCAGACTTCCTCAACACGAATACGCTCCATACAAAGATGATGCCCAAGCGGACAATGGCGTTCCAGACACGGCGAGCAGGGCATTGCGTGACGGATCAGCACATGTCCCTGCCCCCAGGGTCGTGTCGTATACGGGTCTGTAGAACCGATTGGAACCACGATGCGGCATCCCAGCGCGGCGGCAACATGCATCGCACCCGAATCATTACAGATCACCACACCACACCTGGAGAGCAGCGCCATAAACTGACGCATATTCGTGCGGCCTCCCATATCCAGGCAACCCTCTCCGATGGCTTGGCTCACTTCAAATGTCAATTCCCGCTCCTTCTCGTTCCCGAAAAGAACTACTTGTTTACCCACAGCGACAAGCCGCTTGCCGATTTCAATAAACCGATCCGGCGGCCATTGTTTTGCCGTTCCATACGTCGCACCGGGCACAAGCCCGCACGGACGGTCCTCCGGTCGAATCCCGTCCCGCTGCAAACGTTCCGCCGCCCACCCGGATTCCTCTTCCGTTACCACAATCCGAGGTTCTGGAACCGCATAAGCCCGTTCCCCGCTCCGGAGAATTCCCAGGTAATAGTATATCTGATGATGCCCGAGGATCTCCCTGGGCAGCGGGCGAGAATCCGTCAGCAACCACTCGCGACCTCGAATCCCATACCCGATCCGATGTGGAATAGCCGCCAATCGTATCATCAGCGCGGAGGAAAACGAATTCGGCATCACAAAGGCGTGTGTAAACTTCTCCCGGTTGAGTTCCCCGGCCATTACCAGCATTCCACGGTACCCCTGGTGACGACCCGTCCGCTCATAAACCAGGATTTCATCGACATCGGGATGATACGTGAGAAGGTCGGCGACTGCACGAACGGCTAACACCGCAATCTGCGCTCTTGGATAGGCGCAGCGTAAGGCATGAATAGCGGGTGTGATAAGAACCGTATCCCCCACCCAGTTGGTCGAGCGAACAAGAATACGCCGGACCTCCGCTGCGGATTCCGAATCATTAGTAGCTGAGTGCGACATTCAGGCTCGAACTGCGTATTCCCGGTGTACCCAGCGGATCAATAGCCCGCACGGTGATCTTGTAAGCCCCCGGAACAGTCGGAACAAACCGAACCGGTTCACGAAGTCGGAATACAATCGACAGCTGACCGCCGGTGCGAAAACGGGTCCCGATCGGCCAATTATTCGCGTTCGTCCATCCCATTAAAGTCACTTCATAATCGATCGCCCCTTCGACCGGCTC
>JAKPRU010000065.1 GCA_029557025.1 Candidatus Omnitrophota bacterium
CGCAGAGTTCGGAGTTCTCGTTTCAGGTCGTGAATTTTGGATCTGCCCTCATCGGTCGGTTGATCGAAAATTTCATCTTCCAGCTCCTCCAAACGCATATCGAGGGTCTCCAGAATCGGGAGGTAATGATCGATCATGGAGTCCAGCAAAGCATATCCCAGGTAATCGGCCCCCATGTTCCGTATGCGCCCTCGTTTTTCCCGGATACGGTCCCGGATCACTCCCACCCCATCTCCGCTTCGCTCCTGAAAGGTCAGCACATAGTTCTTTCCGATGAAAATACTCAGTTGCTCGGTCTCAAAAGGTTCCTCGTCTCTGGGGATATGGCCGACAAGAAAAAGGTGATCTTCGTACGGTTCGAATTTGCCGCGCTGATTGTTGCTGACCACATCCTCCAGGGCCAGCCTGTGAAGGTTGAACAGAATGCCGATTTGCTGAATGACTTGCGCATCGCCCAATCCTGTTACCTGAATCCAGGTTACCGGCCATTTCCGAAGATACTCAGAGAGACTGCCTACAGAGGAGACATCCTCCTCAATCCAGGCCTCCGGGCCGTATGCCAGAACCCGGATTGCAGGTCGGGGAGACTCGAAATCCGCCGTCAATATACCCGGAACCGATCCGGGCAGGAAATTCTTCCCGACCAGCCTTTTTCGGACGTGGCGTCTTCTGGACTTCCGGCTCATAAAGCTCTCCCGGGAGAATTAATGTCGTCAGGATCAGCAAGCGAATTAAGGGAAACTCTCTCAGAATCTGCGAATTAACTCAAGAGCCTCTCCCCCCTGATGGGGGAAATACAGAGTGGGTTGAATTCATTAGACTTATCAAGTTATTCTCAACGCTGTTTCTTGTTTCGGATTCCCTTCAGAATAGCGTAAGGGAAATAGGTGAAATGGCGTAACCCAGGAATATTGGAAACATGCCGCATCACATTCCGAATTTCCGTGGACAACTGGACCAGAACCACGTCCTCCTTGACCTCCCCGATCTCCTTAATCAGGATCAATCGTCGGACCGCGTAAAGTCCGAATATGAACGAGAAGACAAAGAGAAAGTCCAACCCGCGCAATTGAATTGGGGTCCACTGTATCTCGTGATGGGCCATGAGATCGGATATCCAATGGAGGGTAATCTTGAATTCCTGTGTGGCCAGCCCATCTGCCGCCATCCCCGCAAGGAGAGGAGCCACGGTTGCCGCGCATCCCGATATGAGGGCATTCGTTGCCAGGTAGGCGGTTGCCCGACCACGCGGGGCGCTTTTCAGCGCAATCCCCCTCGAACACAGCGTCACCCCGGCTGTCGAAACTCCAGCCAAGGTGTGAATCACAATCAATAAAAGTAGCGCGAACCGATCGGACCCCGGCGCTGTCGTAAACGGCCAGAGAATCACACTGAGCATAAACATCGGCCCGCAAATCGCAAGAACCGACTTATTGGAGTATGCGTCCGCCAGCCGACCCCAAATCCGCAGAAACAGCACGTTCACAATCTGGCTCAGCGTGGACAACAGCAACACGACACTCATGCTGAGATTCAACCGCTGAAGCATGTACACCGCGAAGAAGGGCGCAGACAGGTTGGCCGCGAACTGCCACGCCGCCAGAAAAAACAACAGCATTCGATAATTTGTATCTCGAATCGGCTCCATCAGGATGGAGATAAGACTTCGCCCGGGCAGAATCTCCATCCTGGGTTCCGGGATACGCGCCAGGCAAACCACACCGATCATTCCAGACAACATGCCGACCGAAAAAACCATGCTGTAAACATATAGATCATTGACATATCGCGCTTTATAGAAATCAATCCCAAACGCGGCCAGCAATCCCATCACCATCGCGATTCCGGTCGCCCAAGCCATCCGGTCCGCCCAGAATCGTCCCATCACCTCATCGGGAATCAGGTCCCGAATCCAGGAATTAAAAGCGCACGTGCTGATCGTATTCAGCGAAAAATAGCCGAAAAGAGCGACCAGAAAAACTTCCAGCCGGTGCGGCCCCTCGGAGAAGAACGGCAAAACAATGATCACCAGCCAGAACAAACGTCCCCAGAAAGACGCTGTGACCGAAAGCGCTTTACGCCGCCGCGTCTTCTCCACCAGGAAAATCGACGGGATCTGAAGAATCTGCGTCAAAGGACCCACCGCCGAGATCAAGCCCACGACTGTGTTGGAGGCTCCAAGAAGCAGGGCATAAGCAATCAGAAATGCTCCGCCTGTGAGGCTCCCCATCATATTGGAGAAAATCCCATCCCACAGGATCATCCGAAGACCCTTTTCATGCGATTCCCGCGATATGCTGGTTTGTGGAGAAAGCCAACGAAACATGCCGATTGCCTGAATTTCCTGCTGTCGGCGGACATTGTAGACCGCGTGGACGCAGTGGACCGTCTTCACACAAAGATATCGCGCCCGGTTATACACCAGGCGCGATATCCCCATTTTTCTGCAATTTACAGAGCATTCACACGTTTGAAAACACCACACCCGTTCAAGTCTATGAAAAATCAGAAGGAAAAAGCCCGTTCGCCGGGCCGGTAATCCCAATTACGAACGGGCTTCTCTTCTGCTTACCAATCCCTCAAATCAATAAATCGACCAATCCTGAACATCCACCGGTTTCAATGGGTTCTCGAAAATGCGAAGCACCGGGTCATTCAACGGCAGACCAAACGCCTTCGCCAGCTGTTTCATCAGGTCGGGAACCCCGGGTACAATAGTTGTGCCGTCCATCACAGCCGCAACCTGCGAATTGATCGCACAGCGCGGCTGATGAATATCCCCCGCGGGGACTTGGCCGTACGGACCATAGTCGACCACCGAGGGTTCCGTTCGGTAATTCTTGAATACCGGGAACTCGCCACCATGGGGATTCCCGTTTTTGTCGAAGAACCGTCCGAAGATCTGCAGCTCGCCTTCAGCTTCGCCGAACCGGCCATCCTGCCACACCACAAACACATTCCCGTTTTCGTCCATATCCACCGAAGTTCGATCAACCAGGCCGTAGTAATTCACCAAATCCGACTCATCGAAACGCACCCAGTTCCGAACGGAGCCGTCCACATTGTAATAGATTAACGCTCCAATCGCGTCTGCGCCGGATTCCACCTTCACGCTCTTTACCACCAGGTCTTTCCCGTTGCTGGCGATCATGCTGCTGTCGCCGCGCCCGCCCGAATCGGTACCAAAAGTAAAACCAAATCCTTCCACAAGTTCCACGCCCGCGAGCGACTCATGATCCGGCATGGACGGTGTTCGCGGCGTGCCGTCATTGTTGTACCAGCGCATTCCAAGCCCGTGATCGATCATAAACCCGCCGTCAAACGCCACGATATTTTGGTAAACAACGCTGCTGTTGCCGGTCCCGATGTATT
>JAKPRU010000073.1 GCA_029557025.1 Candidatus Omnitrophota bacterium
GTGCAACACCATGAGTAAACGATCCGGCGCGCGAGGGTGAAAAGCATCGACCTTCATCCTGTCCGGCATGCTTCCCTTGCTTCTACAAACGGCCCGGTTGCAGGGAACATTATTTACAAAATGGAATCATTCCTCAGTGCAACTGAAACGTCACCTTACCTGTGTTCATGAGAATATAACTCCCATCCTTCCGCAGAGTGAAGATCCGGAACCAATAGGTTTCCCCATTCATTGGACCATTGTGGAACAGGGGATTGAGCGCAAAGGTAGCTTTTCCGTCAAACCGGAAGAAGTAGATATCCCCGGCGCCCGTTTGTCCCAGGAATTGGTAGTTCACACCATCCGTGCTGATGTAAACATGGCTGTTCGTGAATACATCGTCACCAGGATTCCATTTCAATACCAAGGCGTGCTCTAAGATCGAATCGTTATCGCTGGATTCGCTCAAATCAATACCCTGGAACAAATCATCCGTAACGAGAGCCTGCCCGGCGGGGACGTCCTCGGGGTTGCTGATTTTCATTAATTTGATTTCATGACCATTCGCCAGGTTATACCCCATCGGCCCAGCTTGATTCAAAACGATCCAGCGATTCTGTCCCGTATCCGTTTGGTAAATTCCCCAAATCCGGAACTGATATTGGGCATTGATATCGGGATTCAACCAGGTAAACTCACGGGAGGTTCCCGCCCCCGTGCGGCTCAGATAGAAATATCCCCCATTCGCTTTTCTTACATAGACATGCCAATCGGTGATGGAAAGAGGTTCATCGTAATTCCACCGGATGGACAGCTTCCGGTTATCCAGATCATCGAAATCCGTCCTGCCGGTCAAGGATTCGCGGCTGTTCTCATCATCATGCACTTCGACAGCGGGATTCTCCGGCGATAAGGGGGGATTTTCCCAGGTGTAGAAAACCGGCCCCGTATCCATGCGGATAAAGCCCCCGCCGCTTTTCAAGGCAAATACGCGGAACCAATACGATGTCTGATCTTGAGGCCCTTCGGCCCAGGCTTCGTCGAGAGAGAATGTCCCGCACGCATCAAAGCGGAAATAGTACAAATCCGGCGCGCCGGTTTGCCCTAGGTAATTGAAGTCGTGGCCGTTCAGGCTCACGTACACATGCACATTGAAGCAATCACTTATTCCGGGATTGAATTGGAGCCCGATCGCCCGCTGGTCTGGAAGATCGGAATCGGTCCCACCACTCAGATCGTTGAAATGATAGAGGTCATCCACCACGATCGCCGTGCCGGGGAGCAAATCGGTGGGGTTGGCGATTTTTTTCAGCGCGATGGTTTGCCCTCCGGCCAGGTTGTAACCCATGGGGCCGGATTGCGTCAGCACCACATAC
>JAKPRU010000099.1 GCA_029557025.1 Candidatus Omnitrophota bacterium
ACCACCGGATTCTTCCGAAGGCCCAAGGACCGATCCGCTCGGCCCCTGGGAGACTTCGCCGGTCCCGGATATCTCGACCCGCGTCGGCTCCAAAATGGATGTTTTTGTCTGGTCCGATGTATCCGTCGAAGGAAGAAACAGCAGCAGGGCAACCACCCCCACTGCGGCCAGAACCACCAGGACGGGCAACCAGAATGAAAATCGCATTGTCAGCCTCCTGATCAACCCAGATTATCGATCGGGTCTATTTCGCCGGCCCGATCCAGCGATCGATCCAGGCCATGGCGCGGTCACGGCTTTCGGGAGTGAAATTGTGGGCGCCGGGGAAGAAAAAGGCATCAAACGCCTCCGGCGCATCCAGCAGCGCATACACCTCCCTGACACGGTCTGCCACCTCTTTCACCGAATCGCCGTTCGGGAAAATCTCATCGTCCAAGGCGACGGTAATCAGCAACGGCCTCGGCGCGCACAATGCCAGTATATGGTGAAAATCGAACGGCAAATCATTCACGTGGTCTTTGTAGAAACCGATTTCCGGAATCAGGGCCGTCAGATGCGACCAGCGTTCCGGCGTGGGATCGCTTCTCAGCGCCGTAAATCCGCAACTGGCGACACCCACCCGGATGCGCTCATCAAAGGCTTGGGAAAAAATCGTTCCATAAGCCCCGTGCGAATGACCGATACTCCCGATTCGACCGGCATCGACAAACGGCAGGGTCTCCAGAAAATCAATCGCCCGACCGATATCCCACACCTGTTTGCCCATGATTGACCAGTTCGGATGCTGTTTGAAAAACGGCACAGCCTCACCGTAATGGCCTGAACCTTTCACTTTTCGATCTCCGAAACAGATGCAATCGGGAGCCAGCGTGACATACCCACGCTGAGCCAGTTCTTTAGCAAAAGCCAGCTCCGGCTTCCCCCAGATTCCGGCAGGCTCCTCTTTACCCGGATAAACCGTCTGGTGCTGGCAAATAACAGCCGGGCGCGGTGAAGTGATCCCCAGTGGGATAAACAGGTATGCCGGGATCAGTTCGCCCGGCTCGCCGGTGTAAAGCACCAACTGGCGAACATGGTCGGAAAACTGCTCCGAATGGACCACCGTCCCCTGCACAGCGGGAACCCTAGCAGGTGGCTCACCGAGGAACTGCCCGACGGTCCTGGCGATATCCGCGCGTCGGGAGGCCCAGTCCATGGCCTCGATTCCATCCACCAAGCCAACAATCTCTTTCTTACCCGCTTGTGGCTGATCGGCCACGGCAGAGGGTGTCGGATGATTCGTAATCGATTTCCAGATCTCAAAAGAGTACTCAAGATCCGGGTTCATATCATCACCACAAACCGAAGTGGAGAATAGAAACAAAAATCCAACCGGAATAACAAAAATGCGCATCACGGGTATCCTTACTCAACTGGATTTATTGGGAATTGTAGCACACAAGCAGCGAACTGGGAGCGGACGGTGTCCCGGTATCTCATCCCCCGGCGTTGCCGGAACGGTCTGTTTTTTCCGCACAAAACCGAAGATCATCGTAGTAGGCAATGGCCTTCGATCCGGTGTTGTCGCAGTCTGTCATAATTCCCACTCCGTCTGTCATCGCCGGCCCCCCCGGGAAAAAGCGGTTGTAGTATTCCAGGACATTCACACTTGCCTCGACCCATTTCCCTACGTTGGTTTTCCCGCTTTCAACCACCACAACGATATTGTTCAGCGCGGTACCTAGAGAGGATGCGCTGCGGAAAGTTTCTCCCGGCTCGCTGGAATTCGCCCAGACAAAATGGAAAGCGGCTTGGGGAACAGGCACCCCGGCCACAGATCGGGCCATACCCAGCGCAAGGGAGCGGATAGGATGGAATCCCCCTTCTTTTGGCCGCACAGCCACATAGATCCCCGCCGGAAAATCATTGGTCTCCTTTGCCCGGCCATCCGCCCCTTCGATAATTCCTTCTACCTTCCAACGCCACCGAAGAACGGGGTATTCGTTCAGATCGACAACAAATTTCTTTGCGATCATCGATCCTCCGGAGTCGGACTCGGCGCGGAGTACACAACCATCCGAGCAGTCTGTTGCGGCATCTCCCTCTACCGCGGCCTCCGGGACTACACGATACAGCGTTGCTCGTTTGGAATGCTTGAACTGATATTCGGTCCACCCATCCGGAATCGAGGAAGAACAAGCATGGTCAAAACGATCCACAACAAGCGTTTTTTCGCCGCTATCGCTTGACGTGGCCGTAACAAATCCGATTCCAGACAGGAGAAACGGAATAAGAAAAACACCGCCGTGCAACTTCAAGAAATTATTGCCTCCTT
>JAKPRU010000954.1 GCA_029557025.1 Candidatus Omnitrophota bacterium
GGGGAAGGTTCAGGTGAGGAATATGAAATACTGAAAAGACCGGGGCTTTCCCTG
This sequence comes from Candidatus Omnitrophota bacterium, assembly GCA_029557025.1. GTDB lineage: Bacteria > Hinthialibacterota > Hinthialibacteria > Hinthialibacterales > JAKPRU01 > JAKPRU01. Next base: position 55 of record JAKPRU010000954.1, read on the forward strand.
GCTTAGTGGCATCGCCTCCGGAGGGAGGCTTGGCGCGACATGCTGGGTGGCGAATTCAGCGATCAGGACGCACCTGTTTTGCGGGATGTTATTGCGCACCCGGGAGTGGCCGATATGAAGGCTTTCGGCCTGACATGGGAGGATTGTGAATCCTTCCTGAATCGACTCGGATACACCGCCCACGTGGCGGTTGTGGCGGGATGAATGCTCATCCCAAGCGGGGCCACCAGCGTGGAGTGCTGTTTCGGTATTGCTCGTATTCCTCACCAAAACGACGCTGAAGGTCCCGCTCCTCGTAGAACACAATGAACAGGTGCGCCGCCAGCCAAAAGATCAGCGCATAGATCAGCAGCGCCAGAGAATTGAAATAAAGCGAGTAGCCCAACAGGGCAAGCACATTTCCCAAAACCATTGGATTCCTTATCCACCGATACGGCCCCACGGGAACAAACCTTTGGGGAGGATCGAAGGGGGCGGGCGTTCCTTTCCCCCGCACGGCCAGCAATCCGACACATACCAGGGACAACAGCAAACCGCCCGCAAAAAGAATCACGCCGCAAAACTGACGGGTCGCTTCCCAAAGGCCCTGAAACTGCGGCGATTCACCCGCATAGTAAACCAGCCAGGGAATCCCGACGAGAAACACTGCGATCCAAACCAAAGCGAATAGGATGCTTTTCACAGTAGGACTCATGAACATTCCTCCGTCCTGCGCCAATTTTATACGAACAAGATAATCCGAAATGACCAAAAATACCCATTCGGAATTCAATCGGAATCCCATCGTGTGAGTGAACGATACAGCCGTTCCATCTCCAGGCCATCCTTCTCTATGCTCTTCACACTGGAGGGATCGGGGCGTAGCCGGATCACGAGATCGGGGTTATCCACGAACGCTTGCAGACAGCGCCGGAGGTCTTCGGCGTTCCCGACCTCAAACAGCAAGCCGTTTACACCATCCTCCACCAAGTCAGCCATCCCGCCGAACCGGGATGTGACTACCGGGACCTGTGCCAAAAAAGCCTCATGGATGGTGATCGGCGAATTTTCATACCAGATGGAAGGCACAACAAGGACATCCGTCTCACCCAGAATTTGGGCAATCTCGTTGTTTTCAAACCGTCCGCAGAACTCAATAGAAGGATTCCGAACCAGGCTTCTCAGTAATCCCACATAGTCCACAAACTCATCCGTCGGCCCGTGAATCCGCAAATACGCTCGTTCAGGGTCCAGGTCGTTGAATGCGCGAATCAGGACATGCACACCCTTATGACGAACCAGTGAACCGATGTATGTGAACCGGATGGGGTATCGGACCACGCCCCTTGGGACCATCATCGGTCGGATACCGTAATCGGAGAAGATTAGTTTCTCTTCCGGGAAGCCATGGTCGAGAAAAGAGGTTCTCAAAAACGGTGATGGGCAGAGAAATCGGTCTACGTATCGAGTCAGGTCCAATGCGGCCTGTCTGCGTTTGCGGGCCTCGTCTCGGTATTGTTTTCCAAAGACACGATAGAGCAGGTTCCGGCCTGCGGATTTGGAGCGGGACAGAACTGTCTGACCGTCCTTCGGGGCGCCGATACTGCTCACAACGCGAGGATGCCCCCAGATCGCCGCGCAGAAATCGCGGTTGCCCGAAGGGCCGGGTTGGGTCTCCAATGTGAGCCGTGCTTTGCCGGAACAAACCGGAAGGTCCACACTCCCCGGATGCCAGCCCCGGTCCTTCGAATGGTGTTTCGGGTCCAGATAACGCTCCCAAAGAACCTCATCATTGAGCAGGACGCGGAAGCGAACCCCGTCCCCTTCTTTCTCATAAGTGGAAGGAACCATCGCATACGTGAATAGAAGAGAGCATTCCGCCCAAGCGGGAAGATCATAAGCAATTTTGGAAGGTGGATGGGCAAGAATGGCGGGACAGTCGATCCCGCCAATGGAAAAATGCGTGGCCTGCACATAAGCCGGGTCCGCTGTCTCAATATGTGCCTGAGCGAGAGTTTCCCGCAAATCCAATTCCCCCAATGCCTTTTTGCGGACCAGGAGTTGTTTCGCCCATCGCGCTAATGTTTCGCCTGTTAAACCGCATTCTGCCACGCAAACCGCACATTCTGAGGGATCGATCCGTTCGCAGACTCTCCCATCGTCTTGAAACCGCTGCCCACCGCCACGAAGGCACAGCAGCCAGTAGTCATGAAGGGTGAACACTACAGCCGCTCCAGCCTCTTTGGCCAAGCGCGGACAGCCAAAAGAAAGGCCGAGGAGGTGATGAAAGTGGACCACATCCGGTCGCCAGGATCCCACAAACTCCCCGAACATCTTCTCGACCGCCGGATTGCGATAGGTTTCCTCAAATGTGCGATAATGAAAATGCTGGACAATCTCGGTCACAGGGAGATTGTCGAACATTCGCTCGCGAACAGTATATGCGGGAGCCTGGTGGTCGGTCTCGGTACAGAGTACACGCACCTCATGGCCAAGCCGCTGCATCTCTTTGCAGAGGTAATAACAATACAGTTCCGAACCGGCCTGGTGACGGGGAAGGAAATCGTGAATCACGGCCAGAGTTTTCATTTGGCTGAATCGGAAGGCTCCGGCGGAACCGGGGCGGTCCGTTTTCCTCCTCCTACCTTCGCAAGGATTCGGTATGCCAACCCGGCCTGGACGGTTCTCAGTTCCTCCTGCAACCGACTCTCGGATTCTTGCAAGCGACGCACAGACTCCTCCAACTGATTTGCGGTCTCCCGGAGGTGCGCCAATTGCGTATCTCTATCCTGAATTATCTTTTCCAGGTTGCCGGAATGCTCCAACAGGGACGTGACTTGTTTCTGACTCTGCTCCAGGAGTTTCTCCTGATTGGCACAGTGCTCCAGAAGCGAGGCAATCCGCTCGTCCTTTTCGCGGAGTAAATGCTCCAGGTTATTCGCATGAGCCAATAATCCCGCCATACGTTCATCAAAACGCGCCAAGCTGTCACGAACCTGTACCGAGACCGCCTCGGCGGCCTTGTTCTGTTCACCGATCAGACTTTCGAGACGTGTTCGTTCGGTTGAGGCGGATTCCAGTTGCGCCGTCAGGTTGGCGACATGACGATTCAGTTCGCCGATTCGTTCCTCTTTCTGCTTGAGCAGACCGGCGAGATTGTCCGCATGACGGGTACTTTCGCTGCGGGCCTTTTCCAAAGCCTGTGCATGGGCCAGCAGTTCCCGGATATGCCGATCCCGATGACGGATCTCTTGAGAACGTTCACGGAGAAAGTCGATATTGAACAGTTCCGTGAGAAGGGCTGCAAAACTCCAGGGGACAGAACAGGGAGTACCCTGTCCGAGAAGGTGAACCAGGCTCTTTTGCTTCGCGGAATCCAACTTGCGGAATGTGGCCAGCACAAGGGTTCGGTAGGATGGCGAGTCATTGTCGTGGCGGTAGTAATTCTGGTTGTAGAGGCGATTGATTTCCCGTTTGAGCGGAAGGAGTTCCGCCACACTCTCCAGGTAGGCCATGCAGAACTGCATGGGAAGCCATCGTTCCAGAAGTCCGCTGGGCAAAGCCAGGCTGTGCCACCCGTCTTCGGAAAGGCTCTCGGAAACGGCGTCCACATCGGGAAGACCGTGCTCTTCATGCTCCATGAGGAAACGGTTGTCCCGCCCGAATCGGCCGATCAGGAATCGCCGCAGCAGCGAATCCGCCATGCGAACATCTTCCCGATCCGTGGGACCCATGAGTATTGCACCGCATCGTGCCACACGCCGCAGTTCTGCCAGAACCCCCTTGCGTCGCTGCGGCGGAACATGTTCCAGAAAGTCACAACCCACTGCAAAGTCAAAGCTGAGATCGCGATACGGCAATTGTGCGGCATCGCAGGCCAGGAACTGCGGACGATCTTCCCAGATCAAGTCGGTTACCGTCACCGCATCCCCTTTCAGAAAATCCGGCAGCGGACTGCCGAACCCGCCGACCTCCAGAATGCGAATCTCGGAAGATTCACTACGGAGAATGTCAATCACCTCCGCCACAAGCCGGTATCTCTGGTACAGGTCGAACGGTAGTTCCTCAAGGTACTGAGAGGTATCGAGAGGCTCCAATCGAATTCCGATCTTATCGGCGGCAAGCGCATTTCCCTCCCCCACGGAGAGATAAAGGACCTGCCCGCCGACCGGCAGATCGAACGGTTCCCATTCATGGCAGGTCACATCATCCTGTGCGGGGAGATGCCGAAGGCGCTGCTCACCGAGGGTTGCCGTGGGATGACTGTCGGTTCGTCCTCGGATGGAAAGCCTGCACCGAACAGGCTGCCGCCCGGCATTCAACAGATAGAGCGCGCTGGTTTTTCCGATCCATCGGAACGCTCCCCGTTCGTCTTTCTCCAAATTACCCCATCCGAGACGAGGAGCAACAAACACATCCCCCTCCCGGTGGGGAGGGAAAATATCATCCGGCGTCCGGCCGGTGAATTCCGGCAGATCGAAGGTTCCGATGGATTCGCTCTTGCGGGCGCAAATTTCACATTCAAAAAACTCGCCGCCGAATCGGATCACGGGGTCCAGTCCCAGACGACACAGACAATTCACCCAGAATGCAGGCGGACGCTCAAAGACATGCGTCGGCTCATCGCGCTGGAAATAGCAGGGGTCCGGCGTGGTCAGAAAGAGAAGCCCGTCCGGTCGAAGGATGCGTTTCCATTCCTGAATGGCCTCGATCGGATCCTCCAGATGTTCCACCAGATCGAATGCCGAGACAACATCCATCGAAGCATCAGGGAACGGGAGCGGCTCGGCTTGCGCCTGGACCAGCCGATCGCGCACAGGGGCGTGTTGCCGAAGCGCATACGCGCTGATATCGACTCCGACCGCGCGGATACCAAGTTCTTCGGCTTCTTCAATTAAATATCCATAGGCACAGCCGACATCCAGCCACTGAAGATTCGCGCCGAGGGCTGTCTGTGCGGCATGAAGGTAGAACCGCCAGGATGGATGCGCCTTGGCATACCCGTGCGGCGGGTAACCGCTGTTTTCCCCGTGGAAATATCCTTTCCCGTAACGCTTGGAGAGCATTTTCGATTGGGCTGTGCGGCTCATGGCCGGTCCTCCCGTGTCCATATCAGTCAAAGTGACTTTTTACACAGAGAATGTGTCCGGGTAAAGCGCCGTGCGGGTGTCATTTAATCCATCGGCGGACGGTATGCGCAACCGTGGGTGCAAAGGTGACAGTCTTGTTTGAAATCCACAAATCTGTGGTATTGAGAGGAAGTCAGATAGGCAGAGAGTCCCTGATCGATGTGGCCTAATGGTTCGGAGAACAGGCATCCCCGAATAAATCCCCTGGAATCGACAAATAGGAAATCATCCGCCTGACAGCGAACCCGCAACAAGGGCCGGTCGGCGAAAAAAGTGTACAGGTTTCGGAAGTATTCCTCCGCATGAGGGAAAAGTTGACTTCCATTCTGTTTCGCGTCGATCACCTGTTCGATCAGATCAGACAAACGCTGCAGAAACGTTTCATCGTAATCCGGGCAGGCGGGCCATTCGGCTCCTTCCGTCCGGTAGATCGTGTCGTATTCGTGATAAGCCTGGAGGGTGATACTGTCCACGCCGATTGCCTGGCAGCGATCCAAGATGGCCGGGATTTCATGGATATTATCGCGTTCAATAATCGTGGCAACGACGACACGAGTTCGTGCTCCGCGCCGATTCCGCTCCGAAACAAGATTCTCCAGGTTCGGCCAGAGCCGCCTTACTGTGCTGCATCCCATCAGTTTTTCGAGTAATTCATTGCTCAGTGCATCGAGAGACACTTGAAGGAAA
>JAKPRU010000112.1 GCA_029557025.1 Candidatus Omnitrophota bacterium
CGATCACCGTCGCCCCTTCCGCAATTCGCAAAGCCCCCACATCTCGAGTTCGGTCCCGTCGGTCCCGTTCCAGCAAATCCCGCAAAGTCTCGTCATAAGAAACCGCCACACCGGATGCCTGTAACTCCTCCGTTCGACGGCGCGCGCGTTCTTCCGCCGTGGCATCCAGGTACACCTTCACCTCCGCATCCGGAAACACCACCGTCCCAATATCCCGTCCTTCCATTACCACACCGCCCTGCCGGCCCATTTCCCGCTGCATCTCCACAAGGCGGGAACGAACACGCGGATTGTCCGCAATCGCCGATGTCGCTCGACTCACTTCCGGCAAACGTATCTCCGCGCTGATATCTTTGCCGTCACAACGAACACGGACCGTCGAACCCGCCCGCTCCAACTCGATTCGAGTCCGTTCCATCATAGCGCCCACCGCCTCTCGGTCCTCCAGGTCCAAACCCTCCCGAAGCGCTTTCCAGGCCGCCGCGCGGTACATGGCCCCCGTATCGATATACAAATATCCCAAACGCTCCGCCAAAAGACGCGCAACAGTACTCTTCCCGGAACCCACCGGCCCGTCAATTGCCACGATGGGTGACCGTCGCTGTGCCATACTCGTTACCCGTCTGATTATAGCATAACCCGAAAATACGTTCAGTTATTATCCGGACAAATTCTATCTGTGGAAGGTCCCTGCCGAACCATCCGAAACACATCTATCGTTTCACCGGGTGACTTTCATCGACCCACTGTCCCGATTTGCGCTTTCCTCCCTGGGACAGAAGGAAGAAGGTACCGACGGAAAGGACGGATCCAAATCATGGACCAAATGGAGTTCACCGACAAAGAGCATCCGAAGGTGCGATACCTGGAAGTATCTCCTGTAGAAATCCAGGGACAACAAATGGCCTGTATTCAGGACCCACTAAAACTAAATGAACATGCCATGATTATCAATCCGGCGACTTTCTTCCTGATGTCTCTGATGGACGGAACCAGGGATATCCTCGACATCCAGGCCGATTTTGCTCGACATACAGGACAGATTCTGTTTCGCAATGTCGTAGATGGATTGGTATTGCAGCTCGATGAAGCCTATCTGCTTGAAAATGAGCGGTTCCTGCATCGGATGAACGCAGTAAGAAACGAGTTCCTCCAGGGGCCGGTGCGCCCACCCCGTCATGCCGGTATCTCTTATCCCGCCGACCCGGAAGAACTCGCCGCCATGTTGGAAAAGATTTTGAATCACTCTGTGGACCCGTCTCCAGTCCCTGATTTGGATCGACCCCCACTCGGCCTTATCGCTCCCCACATCGATTTCAGCAGGGGGAAAGAAACCTATGCAGCCGCTTATGGCGCATTTCGTTCCTGGGTCGAAAAGGTCGATCTCTTTGTCATTCTGGGAACCTGCCATCGCGGGCTGGACCATGGATTCGCGCTCACCCGCAAAAACTATGAGACCCCACTAGGCCCAGCGGAAACCGACCGGGATTTTGTGGATCGCCTTTCCTCCAGGCTGTCCTCCAATGCCCTTGAGCAAGAATATGCGCATCGGGATGAGCATTCGATCGAGTTCCAGGCCGTTTGGCTCCGCCATATTCTCCCGGCAAATCGCCCGCTGAAAATTGTGCCGATCCTGTGCGGCGGGCTTCTGCACTGTATTCAGCAGGAAATCTCGCCTGAGAACGATCCGGAAACACATGAATTCTGCGAGGCTCTCGTCGATACAATTGCTGAGACCGACGGAACAGTGTGTGTCATGGCCGGAGTTGACCTGGCTCATGTCGGGCCGCAGTTCGGTGGAACCGAACGCATGACACCGGGATTCCTGGCGCACCTGGAAAAGCGGGATCGGGCAACCCTGGAGTTCGTGGAACGGATCGACCCCGAAGGATTCTATCAAACCATCGCATCCGAGTCGGATGAGCGCCATATATGCGGATTCACCCCCATTTACGTCCTTCTCAAAACCACAAAGGCCGTAAAAGGAACCATTCTCCGCTATCAACAGACGGTGAATCCACAGACACAGTCTGTCGTCTCGTTTGCAGCCGCAATGCTGACCGGATAAACGGGAAAATCAGGCCGCTTCCTCAGTGATCGCCTGAAGGGTGTTATCGATCATCTTCTTAAAATCGAACACCACCACCCCGAAATACTGCTGACCGGGGCTGGTCACAAGCGAGATCGCCTCCTGGTCGTCCCCAAGCATAAAAAGGTCGCAGCCATCCGTAACAAAGAACAGATTGTGCTGGAGCGGCTCGTCCAGGTGCTTGGGCATGTTCTTTCGAAGATACGCTATTCCTTTGCGTACACGCTGCATGGACAGACCCTGCTTGCGTAACTGCAAGAACCACCGAAGCAGTATTAAGTCACTGAAAGAATAGAGCTTATGTCGTCCACAGCCCTGTGCAGGACGAATGCTCGCTTTGATGAGTCCGGTTTTCTCGTAATAGTGGAGACGAACCGGATCGATCCGGATTCCATCCAACCGGTGGATCAATTCAATGATCTCGCCCGATTGAAAGGCGGTTTTGATTGGAGTGACCGGTGACGCCATTGATTTCTTCATCGCTCTCCTGCAATTCCCTGTCGATAGGAAGAACATCACAACTTTCCAACGCAGTCTAGCACAACTGAAATCCGTCTGTCGATAGGATCCATGGAAAATATTCCATTAAATTTTCCGTGGAAGCTGAACCGAAGCTATTCACCACTCCTATTCACACTGTAGAAGCCATGCGACGAGGCCAAGGCTCCGAAACCGGGACCTTGCCGACTTTGGACTCTTCCTGGAGCGGAAGAAGAATTTCGGCACGAGTTCCATGGGGGCTGAGGACATTCAGGGACAGTTTTCCTCCATGACGACGAATCACCCGATGCGACACCAATAGCCCCAAACCCACCTGCCCCGGCTTGAACTCCGGCATCTGGAAAATGTTATATTCGCCCCGCGCAATCCGGGGATCGACACCTTTTCCCGTGTCCGTAATTGTAATCGCCACCATCGCAGGCTGAAAATGATCGCGCGTTCTTAACCGCTCTGCCGCAACTCGCAAAACCCCACCCTGCGGCATAGCCTCCAGTGAGTTGATACACAGATTGATCAGGACTTGTTCGATTTCCGCGGTCTGGACCGACGCCGGAAGATCCTCCGACGAACAGGATTCCTCCACCGTAATCCTGGGCACATCAAGGCGACGCATAAAATCGGTCACACGTTTCACTACAACATTCAAATTCGCGGTGTCCGTCTCTTCTAATAATGACCTATAGAACAGACGTAGATCGTCCGCCAGCATTCCGGATTGGCGAAGAGCCTTCTTGATAGATGTGGTCGCCTGGTTGGCCTCTTCCGCCGTGATTCGCTCCCCCTGTACCCACCGAACCATGGTTCGGACACCCCGCGTGGCGGCTGTGATCGTTCTCGCCGCATGGTCCGCCAGATACCGGAGCGCTTGGGCGCGCTGCAACAGTAAAACCTGTCTCTCCAAGGCAAAAAGGTGGGTGGCATCCTCAAAGAAACAGTGAAATCCGTGACTCTCCCCGTTCATGTCGATCGGAACTACGGTTAACCGAACCGGATACAATGCACCGTCTTTCGCCCGAACTTGGGTGTCCAATCTTGCAGGCGAACCATCCGCTCCGAACAACCGGCTCGATCCGGGAATGTTCGGTTCCTCCAGAAAAAACCCGATCGGACGGCCTAGAGCCTCCGAAATGGTGTATCCCAGAAACTTGGACCAAGCCGCATTCGCGCCTGTCACGTATTGACTCATGTCCACCGAAATGGTGGGAACCGGACAAGAGTTGATAATGCTCCGGTACGCCGCTTCCATCACCTTGCTGCGGTCGCGATGACCGCCGAGTTGCTCCTTCATAGTGGATAATTCACCCTCGGTTCGGGTACACCGGGAAACAAGCATGAAGATGTTCGACAAAAACAACAGGCACGCGAGTAAAATCCCGACAATCGGCACAAATTCGGCGAGAAAACCGCCTGTCGATTCACCGAACTTCGATAGGAAAAAACTGCGTGGAACGGTATAGATTCCTGCCGATACCACCGCAAGAATCAGCGCACAGAAAACCGGGATGAGAAGGGCGCGACGGCTCGGATTTCCACGAGTCACTACCCATAGCGCATGAAGCGCGATAACAAGGCCCGCGATCAAAGCCAGATCGCCGATCAGCGGATAACCGGAAACAAACAGAAGAATCAACCCCAGAAGAAAGAGAAATCCAACGGCGCACGGAATCAGCATCGCTTTCCGTCTCTCCAGAACCTCCCATTGATCCGGCGAAGGCAGGGGATTCATCGTCCATCCACAGCGGCTTTGTAAGGATACGGAACATTACCGCCGTTCGTGTCTTATTCTTTCACCCATTCTTTCACATCCCGGATCACCCGATGCACGTCGATCCGGTCGGCCTCAGCCCGGAAATTCAAAATGATCCGGTGGCGCAAAACCGGCTCAGCCACGGATCGGATATCTCCCTTGGACAGGCACGTTCGTCCGTCCAGAACAGCGCGCACTTTGCCGCCCAGAACCAGGTATTGCGAGGCCCTTGGCCCCGCCCCCCAGGAAACGTACTGATTCACGCTTTCCGGCCGTTTCGATGCGCCATCCGTTCGGCTGGGTCTTGTCGCCGAAACAAGACGCACCGCGTAAGAGATCACATCCTCCGAAGCCGGAACTTTTCGGATCAACTCCTGAACCCGCAAAACCTCTTCCCCAGTCATAACAATCTGCGGTTGCGCCATGTAAGCCGAGGTCGTATTTTCCACGATCATAACCTCTTCCTGTTCAGACGGATAGTCGATATTCACCTGAAACATGAAGCGGTCCAGCTGGGCTTCCGGCAGGGGATAGGTTCCTTCCTGCTCAATGGGATTCTGGGTAGCCAGCACGAAAAACGGCCGCTGGAGATTGTGATTGATCCCCCCGGCTGTCACCCGGTACTCCTGCATGGCCTCCAGTAGAGCCGCCTGTGTCTTCGGCGGAGTTCGATTGATCTCATCCGCCAGCACGATATTCGCAAACAGCGGTCCCGGGATGAAACGAAACTGACGTTCCCCGGTGCTTCGATTTTCCTCCAGCACCTCCGTGCCCGTGATATCGGATGGCATCAGGTCCGGCGTGAACTGGATTCGCTTAAAGAAAGATCAAGGATTTTCGCCAGGGTCTGAATCAGCGTTGTCTTGGCCAATCCCGGCACGCCTACCAGCAACACATGCCCCCCGGCAAACAGACTGATGAGCAGCTCTTCAATCACATGAGCCTGACCCACTATCTGTTTGCAGATCTCCGTAATCAAAAGGTTTCGCCGCTGGTGAATCTCCTGAAGCAGATCGTAGTCCGATATCGTCGCCGTTGTTTCGTTCATAATGTCATTTCAAGGGAGAATTAGGCCGGCACAGGCTTCTAGCCTGTCACCGACAGTTCACTTTATCCCTTGGCATGGATTCGGTCAACAGACCGGCTTGTGACGGTCGCTGGAACGGGGACTACCGCAGGGACCGGACAAAACCGTTTACCAGTCTTGAATTGTTGGGACATCCCTGGCTAAAATACTTTTCTTGTCCGGTTTGAGGGTTTCTCTGTCCCGCGCCGGACCAATGGAACGTCGGATCATTCCGACCCTGAACAACGGGAAAATCATGAAGCAAAAATCTTATGTACCCAAAAAAGCCGATCTGGAAACCCCTGATTCCTGGTATCTGGTGGATGCCGACGGACAGGTGCTCGGTCGATTGGCCAGCCAGGTAGCCCAGATATTGCGCGGCAAACACAAACCCACTTTCACCCCGTTCCTGGACTGCGGCGATCACGTGGTTGTCATCAACGCAGACAAAGTGGTTCTTTCCGGAAGAAAACCGCAACAGAAAATCTATTATCACCACAGCAATTATCCCAGCGGACTCCGAAGAACTCCTTACGAGGAGATGCTTCGAAAGCACCCGGAACGGGTGATTACCTTTGCGGTCCAGGGAATGCTGCCGAGAAACCGTCTCGGCAAGAAACTCTTGCGCAAACTCCGTGTGTATGCCGGACCGGGCCATCCTCACCAGGCCCAGAATCCCCAATCCTTCGAACTGACCCGATAGGGAGAGGAAACCAGAATGTCTGATGTTCGTGGAACGTATATCGCTTATGCAACCGGACGCCGCAAATCTTCCGTCGCGCGGGTTTATTTGAAACCCGGTTCCGGTGAGATCACCTGCAATGGACGCGCTCTCAAGGATTATTTCACCCGCCCAATCCATGAGGTCGTTATCAGCCAACCGCTGGAATTGACACAGCAGAGAGGGAAACTGGATGTCGTCGTCCGCCTCCATGGAGGAGGCTTGTCCGGCCAAGCTGGAGCAATCCGGCTGGGGATTGCCCGTGCCCTCTCGGAATTGGACCCAAAGCTGCGCAGACCTCTCAAGAAGGCCGGGTATCTCACTCGCGATGCCCGCGTGGTCGAACGCAAAAAATACGGTCGTCCCGGCGCACGTAAACGCTTCCAGTTCTCCAAACGCTGATTTGCGACCTCCTATTGCCTTTCGTTTTCCCGACAGGCCGGATAGTTTCCGGCCTGTTTTTATTCTATGATTCCGATCAGGCCGGTCTGATGTAAAGAAATAGTCTTGACATCGATCGTCACTGCGGGTACGAGACCGGCGAGGATGGGAGGTCGGTCTTGGAGATGATTTTTGCCGCCTTCCGGCCGGCAGCATCAGGCAAGAGAGTCGCGTTGCCATGCCGCTCGACCGATGTGCAGCGGACTGATCCCTGACCGGCTTCCCGAAGCGGAAAACAGGCCATGTCCCCCATCGACACAAAACCGTTAGTCGCCTTGCAGGAACAACTGGCCGGATTGGTCTCGCTGAAAAATCAGCTGCCTGCATGGAAAAAAATCCGAACCGTGGCAGGCTGCGATGTCTCTTGCCGAAAGCACGGAAAAACCGGATATGCCGCCATTGTTGTCCTTTCGTTCCCAGATTTGAAATACCTGGCCCGGCGGACCGCTGTGGGACCTCTGGAGTTCCCGTACATCCCCGGACTCTTGTCCTTCCGGGAATTGCCCCTCCTGCTGGAATGCTGGCAAAATCTGGAAGAGAAACCCGATGCGGTGATTTGCGACGCACAGGGATTTGCTCACCCGCGCGGGGCGGGACTGGCCTCACATTTTGGTGTGGCAACCGGCGCCGTCACCGTCGGATGCGCAAAAACACGATTGACAGGCGAGTTCGAGCAACCGGACACGGAACGGGGAAGTCGGTCCGATCTCGTTCTCAATAACAAAAAAATCGGAGAAGTACTTCGGACACAAGACGGGATAAAACCCCTGTTTATCAGCCCCGGCCACCGGATCGACTTCCGCCACGCATCGGAACTGATCCTTCGGGTCACCCCGATGTTCCGTCTTCCGGAACCGATTCGGGCAGCACATCGCCTTGTGAATCAACTGCGAATGGAACACAATGACCGTTGAAAGGAGAATCGGATCATGGCTCTCCAGGAACAACTCCAGGCTTTCAGTGAATGGTGGCAGCGAACACGATCCTTTCTTCGGCGTGGCCTTTGGGAGGATGAAAGCCCGGCGCCGGTCAAACCGGGCATTCGGGCATTCTTGCGGTTTATTGTCCTCGTATTCAGGGAGTTCAATCGGGACGATTGTCTCATGCGAGCCTCCGCTCTCACCTATATCTCTCTCCTTGCCATTGTACCGATTCTGGCCATCATGTTCGCCACGTCGCGCGGTTTCGGCTTGGATGACACAGACCAGCTGATTCAGAAACTGCTCAGTCTCGGCCCGGCAGCGGAAAGCAGTGTCAACCAATCCGCCGGGACTGTCATCCGAAACGGTTTCAGTGAATCCATCCAGGAGGCCGCTAAATTCATTCAGGAAAGAGTGCAGAATATCGACTTCAAGGCCTTGGGGGTATTTGGCGTTTTGGGATCTATTCTCACGGCTTTCCTGGCGATCGGAAGTGCGGAGGAAGCATTCAACCGGATCTGGGGAGTCAGTCATGGTCGATCTATCTGGCGGCGATTCAGCGACTACCTGAGTGTGCTTATGCTTGGCCCCCTGCTGATTTATTTCTCCCTTCAGCAGAGCAGGGAAGTGATCAGCCGTGTTGTGAAAAACGAATTCTTCAACGTGGATATCCCGGCAAGTATCACAAATATCAGCCAGCCGATTCTGGCGCTGATTGCCGCTTCTTTGGCCTTCACATTCGTTTACATCTTTTTACCGAATACTCGCGTCAAGTTGCGGTATGCCCTGGCCGGCGGATTTCTTGGGGGAACGCTTTGGCAGTTTTCGCAATGGGTCTATGTGAAGTTTCAGGTCGGCGTCGCAAACTACAGCGCTCTGTATGGAACCCTGTCCGCTCTCCCCATCTTTCTGGTGTGGATTTATCTGAGCTGGCTGATTCTTCTGTTCTGCGCAGAGGCAACCTTTTGCCTGGAGAATTACAAGCGACTGTCACGGGAATTCCTCGATGTCAACCTCTCCATGAGAGATCGCGAATCCATCGCGTTGTGGATGACCGCCCGTGTCGCCGAATCCTACTACAGGAACTCTCCTCGCTGGAATGTTAAACGGTTCAGCGATGCCCTTCGGTTGCGCGATTCGGTTACCATGGAGGTTCTGCAACCTTTGCTGCAAAAAGAGATTCTCCTGGTCCTTGCAGATTCGGAACAGTCCATCGTGCCGGGACGAGACCCGTCTACCATTCGACTCTCCGAAATCCTGGATGCCATCGCGAAATTCGGCGATCAGATCCCGCCGGGAGGGGATGACTCGCTGCTTCTCTCGGCAATCGACCACAGAAAACGGATGAAATATCTCGGCGAAAACCAAGCCGATACGACCGTGACCGAGTTTTTGCGGAGAACCTTCTCCGGAGGGGATGCCCGAGATCAGCCGGAGCCGGAATGACCCATCATAGCGATTCCGAATCGGGAGAACCTGTCGTGATATCAGGCGTCGCCGACTCGACAGTGGCTGACTCCACTGTCGCGGAACAAACCGGCGGAGATGGAATCCGGTAACTCCAGAGAGGCGAGTCCGGCGAAACAATGCTTCCACGCGCTAAAAGATGTGTGGTAATGACCGGCGTGGGACTGATCCGGGCCATCCAATGCGGTGGAATGACCATCCCGAAATCTCTTATATCGATCTCGAACTCGCTGTCGATTCGCAGCCGCGCATCGGCATCTCCCAGATGGTGCGGAGGCATGTAACAAAGGGTCGCAGCAACCGAGATTTCATGGGTGATCCCACGGATTTCAAGGACCCCCTCCGCTACCGCTTCCACCTCACGAGACACCCCAAACACACTTTCATCGGATATCAATCGGTTGATCGTCAGACGCGCCAGCGGGTGATACTCCGCGTTCAACCATTCCGGCGACCGGATGCTCTCATCCCGAACGGTGACCCCGGACCGAAACGAGCCTGTCTCGACCACCACTTCGCCCGATGCAGCTGAAATCAGCTGACTCGGCATTTTCAGGATTCCATTAACGGATCGTGTCCGGGCAATCAGCAACTCCGCCGGCGCATTCGACTCGAACACGACAATGTTCTCTTCCGGCTTCCAGCGATTGAAAACCACCCCCTGGGCCGAGACCGAGTTTGCAAGCATAAGCCATGCCGTTGCACAGATCAAACATTTCCAGAAATATCGCATTCGAGTCGAACCCAAAACGGATAGTTTATTTCCGGGTATCGCCTTTCAGGTGAAAATCCATCCACTCATAAGCGCGTTGGCGAACCGGATCGGGAAATCCGTGGCCGGAATTGTGCATAATGTTATCCACACAATTCCCTGCGTTGTATATCTTTTCATACACTTCGCGGACCCGATCCATGCACGGCACAACACTTTTCGAATTCGGGAAAATCTCGTCATTGTACGCGGAGCAGTTGAGAAACGGCCGGGGCGCGATCAACGAAATCACCTCGTCGAAATCGAACGGTATTTTGCCGTCTTTGAGAAAGGGCCGCAGACGCGGTACAAAAACAAACCATTCTTCACGTGCCCAGCGAAACGGATTCGGATCATCCCGGATGGGAAGCACTCCACAGCTGGAAACCGCACACCGAATGCGTGAATCGTAAGCCGCCAGGTAAACGCTCCCATATCCGCCATGGGAATGCCCGATTACCCCGATATGTTCTCGGTCGCACTCCGGGCGCGTGCAGAGATAATCGACGGCCCGCATGGATTCCCATACCATAATTCCCAATGCATTCCAATCCGGGTATTTCTTGTAAATCTCCTTTGTGTCAAAGGCCTCCAATCCCTGCCCGATCCGTTCCCCTGCCGTGATTCCGTCCGGCGCTAACACCACATACCCGCGCTCCACCAGGTGAAGTCCGATCGACATGGATTTATTTCCGGTGAGTCCAACAACCTCCCCCTTTCCTTCCGGGACCGTTTGATGCAGCGCCACAACCGACGGAGCCGTTCCCTGAATCTCTTTGGGAATAAGCAAATACGCGGGAACCCGCTCGGTCGGGAGTGTGTTGTAGGTCACTCGGATACGGCGATAGGGTCCCATGTCCTCTTCGCCTTCCACCTTGGCATCGAGGGGACAAACCTTTTTGGGAAACGGACCGAGAAAATCATCAAGAATCGCCCGAATCGCCGACCGTTTCTGTTCCCACTGATCCACCGTGGTAATCGGTTCCTGATTCCCCGGCGGATTCAGTATGAGCAATGGATTTGATTCCTGCGCCCCCAGAGCGGACAACACAAACACACCGGCAAACAAAATCGGGCACATTATCTATCCTCCTGACAGCAGATTCTTCGTCAATCGGTCTCCGTCCATCACACCACGCCAGCAGTCGGGGAAACAGCCTCCGCCGGCCAGGTTGCCGACCAGGCGGCATTCCCGGTTCTCAGCATGGTCACCGGAGACCGATCGATCGTGACTGTCGCATCGTAAATCATATTTTCTGCAACCTTCTTGATAGCGATCTCGGCATTGGGCTGCGGACAGATCGTGCCAGACTATTCGTTGTCGGTCCAGGTGAAGGCGCAGGACCCGTGCGATATCGAGGGTCTGACGCTCGACAGACGGATGGAGTTGGGGCTATGCTCATGGCGCAAGAAAACTCATCCTTGGAGGAACGTGATGGAGTCAGGCAGGCAGGAAATCAGCAGGCGCGCAACAATCAAGGGAGCCGGTCTTTTCGGAGCGGCAGCGATGTTGGGGGCAACCGGAGCGGGAGCGGCTTCTCCCATCCCGTTCGGATCCATAAATACCTGGTCCGAGATCGCCCGGAAAGTCGTTCAGACTCCGTTTGTCGATACACATGAGCATCTTCTCGAAGAGAAAACTCGTCTCAACGGGAAAAGTTCTCGTATCCAGGCTAATGACTGGTCTTTTCTGCTCAGCCACTATCTTGACTCCGACCTGTTCTGCGCGGGAATGACCGAACAGGAAATGAACCGATTCAAGTCTGCCGAGACCGATCCGATTGCCAAATGGAAAATCCTGGAACCCTATTGGCCCGCGGTCAGAAACACCGGCTATGGTCAGGCGGTCGCCATTGCCTTCGAGCAACTTTATGACGTGGATGAGCTGTCCGCCGAGACGGTGAGCAAAATCCAAAGCGCGTACGAGCAACTCATCCGTCCCGGATTCTATAGAAAAGTCCTTGTCGAAACGGCGAACCTGGATTCCTGCCAGGTAAACTCTCTGGAAGGTAGCGCGTTCCAGGAGTCCGATCAGCCGCTTCTGCTGATGCAGGATATCAGCTTTCTCGGAATGCACATCGGCCCGGAAATCGGCAACCTCAGCGCCCCCACCGGAATCGATGTAAAAGACCTGTCCGACTGGCACAAAGTGATTGACTGGTGGTTTGACAAGTATGCGAAATACGCCGTCGCGGTCAAATCCCAGGCCGCCTACGGGCGCGATATCGACTATGCGGATGTGCCCGCCGAACAGGCAGAACCCATTTTCAAGCGTGTCCTGAACGGCGAAAAACTCTCCAGGGAGGAAAGCAAACCCATGGAGGATCACCTTTTCTGGTATGCCGTCCGAAAAGCGACCGCCTGCAACCTGCCCGTGAAACTCCACACCGGTTATTACGCCGGGCACGGTGGAAGAATGCCGCTCTCACGCCTGATGAAAAATCCCGATTCCGCCGTAGAACTCTGCCGAATCGCACCGGAAACCCCATTCATTTTCATGCACATCGGCTATCCCTTCTACGAGGAAATGATCAGCGTCGCCAAGCATTATCCGAACGCTCACATCGATATGTGCTGGGCCTGGATTGTCAGCCCGTCTGCGAGCACAAACTTCCTGAAATCCTACTTGGGAGCAGCGCCGGCAAACAAAGTCCTGACGTTTGGCGGCGACTACATTCCGGTCGAGCCGGTGGTCGGTCATGCGGCAATCGCTCGTACAGGAGTGATCTGCGCGCTGGGTCAGCTGTGCGATGAGGGCTGGCTGGATCAAAAACGGGCGCTGGACCTGGTGGAACCGATTATGTGCGGAAATGCACGACGCATTTTCCACCTGGATGAAAAGCGACGCCATCTCGAAAAGGTTCCCTGGAAAGCATGAGGGTTTTTGGGACACATAGAAATGACAGGGCGGTTCGTGAGTGGCCCCGACCCTGGACTGTTCTCCTGTCTCTGGCTCTCTCTCTTGCCGCGTTCTGGGTACTGTGGCAACTGCGCTCCTGGAATCTCTGGAACGGCGACGGGGAGTTTTGCTGCAAACAAACCGTCGGGCAAAGCACCTTCGCAATTACCTTATCGCGTTGTCCGCTTTCGCACCTGGGATACCGATACCTCTTTCGGATTCTGCGCCCGATCACGAATCTCTGGGTAGAGGATATCATCGCGCTTTCTTCCTGCATGGCGGGTGTTGTCTACTTGTGGGCAACCGTTCTGCTTGCGCGACGTCTTTTCTCGCGAACAATCAACCGGATTCTTCTGACAGCGTTCTGTTGTTCCTCCATGGTTCTTCAGGTCTTCTGCGGACACATTGAGTTCTATCCCTGGACCTGCACCTTCCTGATGATTTTTATTTTCTCAGGCTGGTTGTATCTGAACGGAACATTTTCCATCTTCTGGCCGAGTTTCTTGCTGGTGCTGGCGACTGCGCTTCATTCCAGCGCGGTGTTCTACTTCCCCGGCGTCCTGGCCCTGGAATGTTTCCGGCAAGTGCGTGAATCGAAAAACCGGCCGCGTGTCGTGTTTCATTGTCTTCTCAGTCTCGTCCTCTTCGTCTGTGCGGCGCCGTTTCACCGTTACAGAGAGCAGTTCATCGCTTTCCTGTCGGTCTGCGTCATCCTGTGGATCGTTTGGGGAAAGGCCCCGGCGAAGATTCGGGAATGGCGACAGGGAATGGGGCCATGGCTTCTGGCGCTCTCACCCTGGCTTCTCTACTTCTCAATCCGAACAGCGTTGGGATTCTACGCCGAACCGATCCTTCACCACATCGCCCCCGCCGGTGAGCCGTACGATCACGGTTCATTCCTGTATACGTTCTGGTCACGTGACCACTTGGAGGATAAACTAACTTTCCTCTGGTGGCTGGCGCCGTTCGCTATTCCGGTCGGTTTGCTCGTCTTGATCTCATTCGGTAAAGAATGCCTGAAAAACGGTTGGCTGGTTTTTCTGATTGTTCTCTCTGTGTGTGGGCTAATCTGGGGAATCCTTTTCTATCCGCAGTTGCGGATTCGAGACTGGGACCTGTTTACCACAGTAGCGATTCCTTTCAATCTTCTTGTGGGATATGGTGTACTGATTCTATGGAAACGAGGCCGGGTTTACCTGACATTTATGATACTGGCTCATCTGACTATCAGCATTCCGCTCATTATCGACAACGCGGATCTTCTCGTCGGACGGGGATATGTCACACTGGAATGTGAAACACAGCCGGTGTCGGCAGAGGTGTATGTCCGGGGCTTGCCGATTGGATTTACCCCGCTGACAATGCAGAATATCCGGTCCGGCCGCGCGCGGATTGTACTCATCCCGCAAAGCCGGGACTACCTGTCTGTGCAACGGCGATATAACCTGAAACCGGGAGAACACCTGCGGATCTCCGAAACATTGCCCCCTCGCCCGCCGCGAACACCTGTACAGAAACAGGAGTGAATAGACATCCATGGCTCTGATTGATTTATCCAAGCATGAACAACGCTTAAACGAATCCCGTCGTCGAGTCGAGACGGTCTCCCGTTTCGAGGAGGCGGATCGTGTACCGGTACAGATTACCGAGGCCGGTTCGTTTTACTGCTCCATGTTCGGAATAGACATCCGTGATTACTATACCGATCTGGAAACACAAGTAGATGTTCAATCGCGTGGCTTGAAATGGCGTCTCGAAGAGTTGCAGGATGACCGTCCGCTAGCGAGTTTGTACATGGATCTCGGTCCGGTCGGGGAGGCGATTGCTTTCGACTTGGATCTGGTGTTCCCGCCGGGGACCTCCCCGTGGATCATCTGTCCGCTCAAGACGCCGGAGGACATTCGCAAATGGACTCCCCCTGATCCGGCGGCCAACCCGCGCATCGATTGGTTCTACCGCCGATTTGAGAAATTCCGAACCATTGCGGAGAAAAAAGACATCGGTGTGCCGGTGGATCAGGCCCGCGCGGGAATCCATCCGCCGCTGTCTGCGGCGTGCGCGATTATGGACCCGGCAGATTTTTATGTGTTGATGATAGAGGATCCACAGACCGCCGATCTGTTGCTCAAAAAATTGTTCGATTTCTATTGCCGCCTGACCGATTGGCAGGATGAACGGCTGGGCACAAAAACCGTCCGCTTGGGGCTGTGTGATGACAATTCCTGCGCCATTTCCGATGACCTCTACCGGAAAATGGTCCTGCCGTACAACCTGGCGCTGTATGAACGTTACGGCACACAATACCGCCACCTTCACGCTGATGGTCCCAACGACCAGCATTTCAAGACGTATGCGGAGATTATCCGGCTCGATGCCATGGACATCGGCGGATTCTCGGATTTACACGCCGCCGTCAGAGACATGAAAGGAAAGATAGTGATTTACGGCGCGTTGAACAACCGGGATTTCTACGGACCGTTCGACGATCGTTCAAAAGCCATTGTTGATGACCAGCTGCGAACCGCCGGTCCGGGTGGCGGCTATGTCCTCGCCGTCGGCGGCGAAACTTACGCCGGTGTCCCCCCGCAGACCCTGATCGACCTGGTGCGGTATGCAAAAGAGAGAGGAAGGTATCCCTTATGGAGGGAAGACTTTGAAATGCAGGATGATCGAAAAGAGGAACATGACCTGCGAGCCGCGCGCGCCGCCATGCGGGAAAAAGCAAAAACTTGACATGGAAACAGATGAAGAGGGAGCTGGGGATTAAGAAGTGAACCGCTATGAAATTGCGATTTGCCGGCTTCAGGTGTATCCTGTTTTACATCGGCTGGACAAGCAGGTTTCAGATGGATGAGAATCTCTTCGAAGTATTGACACCGCTAGGATTCCGGGTTCATACGACCCGTTCCTACTGGGACCTCGTCAGCACAATTAAACACCCGGTGATGTCGGGACACGTTCCAGAAGTGAAAGAATGCCTGGCGGAGCCGGATTATGTCCGGCAAAGTCGAACAGATCCGGATGTATATCTGTTTTATCGAAGAAGCCATGACCGCTGGTTCTGCGCGGTTGTGAAGAGACTTGACGGTGGCGGTTTCCTGATTACAGCATATCCGACAGACACCGTGAAAGAAGGAGTCCAGATATGGCCCAAGTAAAGGTGTTTCATGACCGGGCGGGGAATACTCTGACCGTCTGGTGGGGAAATCCCCAGGATGAGTATATTTGCCAGGAAACCGGCGATGAGGTTGTCCTGATGAAAGACAAGGCAGGACAAGTAATCGGCTTTGAAAGGCTTAATTTCGCAACCAGCGCCTCCGAGCCGCTAAAGGTTTCGTTTGAAGCGGCAGTAGGGTGAGATGTGAACAACGTACTATTTGTGGGATACCCGGAGGCTGATCTATGCCGCCGCGTAAGAAGAGAGATTTTGCGTAGTTGTGAGATACCTGACAATGAGGCGACAACGGCTCAAGCGGCGCCCGCTTCCGTCGTTGTGCCTGTGAAACGTTGTCCAGAATACCCGGCAACGACACACTGCATTCTTCTCTATGCCTGGTAATGACAGGTAATTACACGTTTTTTGTTCAAGGAACTTCGGATTAATAACGACGTTGGCTCAGCTGGGGATTGACCGGTGAGAAAGCCCAAGCTGGAGCTGACGTGAAACCCGGGCAAAATGCCCCTATCCCGAACGTAACCCCCCTTGTATTCCCCCCGAACTTCGGGGGGAAGAATCCCTCCCCTGAAGTTCGGAAGAGATCACAGCCAAAATCCCTCCCCCGAAGATCGGGGGAGGTGAGGTGGGGGTTGAGTCCATCACCTGCCGGAAGAAACCAACAGGAATTTATCGCGGGCGCGGCGAATCCGCCGGAGATTCTCATCGACCTTCGACACCATGCGGGAGGAACTGGAACGATGGGGATTGCCCGTACAGCGCATACAGGTCAATGTGAACTGGGTGTAGATATTCAGAAGGGTTTCACTGCTCTCGATCTCCTCCCCCACATTCTGGGCAAGCCAGATCCGAAACCCGGACAGGGTCGGTTTCGACTCCCAGATCAGGCATTCGTGCCCTTCGAAAAACGGACACGACGGTTTGCAGGACATGGACTTCCTCCTCTCCTGTCCCGGAACATACGTAAAACGCATGACATACGGGCGATTCAAAACTCCGAACCGTGATTTGCTCCGGGACCCTCAACATCGTCAATTCTTCTTCTCTTTTTTGGTTATCGGCAGGCGAAGGGATGATCCTGAACCCAAAGGGCAAATTTCTTTTACATTCCGTCAGTCACAAAGAGATTCGGAAATGGCTTTGCCGAGACATTCGCGGGCAACAAGAACGCTTTCAAAAAACGCCTTCAGATCCGCCAGGCGGTCACCGGGGGAACTGGAAAAATGGCCCTGTGTAAGCGAAAAAGTTGCCTTGTACAAAGAAAGACCGTACGCGGTTTTCATCGCGCGATCCCGATGGAATTTCCAGAAGATTGACTCGATTTGAGACAGAGAGCCTGTATCCGGTGGAATCGGAAGTTTGTCAATTTGCCGGATCGCCTCGGCTGCCAGAGATGCGCCATAATCCAGGGCATTCAGCTGTTTTTTCAGCAAATCTGTAATATCAAACGAGACCACCCGGCGTTCAATGCGAAATCGATCCGCCAGACGCTCACGCCGAACAATCGAACTCCCAAATAATTCCTTGATTTCATTCAGGTTATGATTCTCAGTTCCGTCGATTTTCGCTCCATGGGAACCGGCGTTAATTACGGTCCTACCGCAATTCCTCAAGCGCCGAGCGAACTCCCGGACAAACAGCGCCAGAACCTGCGAAGATGGTACCTGCCCCCCAGTCTTACCCGGCAACCACACCAGAGGTTCGCGAACACCCGGGTCTATCGGATTGCAGGGTATAAAATCCAGTTCCTGCTGATTTTCCATTACAGAGTCATGCCGCCGCGCCAGCACAGCGCCGTGAACATGCGATTCCCCTCCTTGGGGATTGTATGCAAAATCACACCCTAACAGCACAATCGGGTCGCAACCCAAAGCCAACGCAATTTCCAAGGCAGCATGAGCAACCGAGAGAGGTTTTCTGGGCGCATCCTCAATCCCCTTAATGCTGTTAAGCCAGGCACATGTCGGGGACTCGCCTGGACTCAAGATGACCCGTGGACCGGGCCATGTCCGGGGTATCTCGAAATAGGTTTCCGGATCGAATACAAGGACACAATTCGGGTCCGGCTCAGCCGCGTCGAAATGCCTCCGGTTGAGCGGTGTCGGATCGCATGTCGCTACAATGTCCGGCCGCAGACCGGCTCGTTGAAGAACCGGATACGCGGTATCCACGGCAATCCGCAACGGTAACGGGTGTAGTTCAGACAGCTGCTCCAAATCCTTTGTCAGGGAAGGACCGCCGGAAACCAGCACAGCGGGAACCCCCGCAAGTATTCCGTCAAACTGTTTCAGGTCGGGACAGGTCAATGTGAACCGTGCATTGCGCCAGATATTCTCCTGGATTTGCTCGCCCCATTCCGAAAGAAACCGCGCCTCGGCCTGCCCCCGCGCAAGAAGGGATG
>JAKPRU010000115.1 GCA_029557025.1 Candidatus Omnitrophota bacterium
ATTCTATTGAACGTGGATACCTGTGTGCGTCCCGGCTGGATTGAAGCGCTGGTTTTTGCGATGTTGACGGATCCGACCGTGGGGGTGGCGGGATCGAAGTTACTTTTCCTGGACGGCAGCACGATCCAGCACGCGGGGGGAGTGATCACGCCGAACGCCATGTCGTTCCACATCGGGTATGGGGAACGTGACTTGGCACAATACGATTTACCGAGAGAGGTGGACTATGTGACGGGAGCCTCTTTGGCGGTGCGACGGGAATTGCTGGATGCAATCGGGCTATTGGATAACGGGTTCAAGCTGTATTACGACGATCTGGATCTTGCGGTCTCGGCACGAAGGCTGGGATACAAGGTGATGTATATTCCCTCCTCCGTGGTTCTCCATTTTGAGACATTCGGAACCGAGAAGAGCTCTCGAAAGTACTACTACAAATATCACCGGGGCCGGATTCGTTTTCTGTTGAAGAATTGCGGAATTCGCTACATTTTGGGGACTTTTCTGAAAGAGGAATGGAATTGGTACGGAATGACGAATTTTCGGGACCAGTTTTTCCCGTTGATCCTGGCCTACCTGGTCAACCTGCCGAAGGCCCCGTATTTCCTGGTACGCGGATTTATTGTCAGGCGGTGGACGAAACCGATGGTGTAAGAATCAAACAGTGGGCAGGCTCCACCGCACGTGTCTGTATCCGCGGGGAAAAGGATATAAGCATACAGCGCGTGAAACTCCCAAAGCCTACGCGGAGGCGGGGCGGAAAGCAACCGGACAAACGGATCAATTTCGATCTAACAACATCCCACCAAGACTGGAAATGATCCGGTTCACCCCCTTCCGCCCGTCCCTGGTTTTCGCCAAAATCGGGCGATCCATTGAAGGAGTCACGCCTGTGGCAACAACGGTCTTCAGCGAAAACCTGGCAATCCTTCAGCGACGAAACCCCGTTGCGGTGGAGAATCTTGCGGCGGTTACGGCGACAGATTCAATCCCCTCTATATCTCCCCCAGGACTGGGGGAGAGGTTTGCGGACTCGCTCCCGGTTTTGGAGGAGATTGACATACCTTGCGTGATCCTGCTCGGCATGGGATCCGGAGATGATCTGCCGGGTTGGTGGGAAAAGGCAGAGAGAGGAATTGATCTGCTCCTGATCTTCGAGGAGAACATCGACCACGCGAAGGCGGTCCTGAGCCGTGTCCGGTTGACCTCACTTCTCGCAGATCACCGGGTTCATTTCTTCCCCGGTGTTCCGACTGTGGAACTTCGACGTACCCTGTACCCGTTCCGGTATCTCCTGGGTACTGTTACACCCTGCCTGATCGGTCCCGATGTCTCGGAATATCGTTCCGCCCTGGAGGAAGAACTCCTGCTGCTCCGTCAGAATGCGGACTTGGCGATGTACGAGAAAGGCCGCACACTGTTCAATGTTATTCGAAATCTTCCCGCGATCCTGATCGCGACACCTGTGCGCTCCCTCAAGGGACGATGCGCGGGAGAACCGGCCTTTGTTGTCGGCGCGGGACCCTCGCTGGATAAGAACATTGCCCTGCTCAAGCAGGCCCGCGATCTCGGATGGGTGATTGCAGTGGATACCGCGCTGACCCCGCTGCGCAACGCTGGTGTCTCGCCGCAGATGCTGGTCACGTTCGATCCGACGGCGCTCAATGAACGGCATTTCTCCGACTGGCCTGACTTGGGCAACACGCTGCTGGCGTTTCACCCGGAAGTTCATTCGGAGATTCCACGCCGATACCTGGGAAAAGCGCGTTTGCTTTGTCTGGATGGCGGCGAGAATCAACTGTTATGTCATTTGCGCTTGTCGTCCCCCGGCGAGGGACTCCCACGGGCCGCAATGACCGGCCACTTGGCATTTAACCTGGCCGCGTATCTTGGCTGCGATCCGATTGTCCTGGTCGGCATGGATCTCGCATTTCCGAACGCGGGCGGAAAAACCCACGCCTCTTCTGCCGCCCTGACCCGTGTGGTGCAATCTGCCGATACAAACAAAGCCACGATTTCCGCGATTCCCGGTCTGGCTGAGGCTATACAAACCGAATTGGTGGAACTGCCCGGCGTGGATGGCAATCCGGTTTATGCGCCACCTATGTACCTGACCTATCTCAGGTTAATGGAGCAGGAGTTCGCACGGTATAATCGAACCATCCTGGATGCCACCGAGGGCGGAACTCTCAAAGCCCACACGCGCCCGGTGTCTCTCACCGAGGCCATACGAATAATCCGGTCCTCACACCGACGTTCGCCCACACCTGCCAAGCCACCAATTTCTGTGGATCGCCCGTCTGTCAGCGAACTTGTGCAGAAACTGAACTCTGTCCGCCGGTCTTGGTTGGACCTTAAAATGTGGGCCGATCAAGGACATACCCTGGAGGAATGGCGGGAATATCTTCAGCGGGATTCATTCAGCCGACTCCGGCCGGCTTATGAGTTTCTCCTGTATG
>JAKPRU010000125.1 GCA_029557025.1 Candidatus Omnitrophota bacterium
CACAAGATTGGCCAGGCTTTCTCTTGTTTCCTTGATGCCTCTTGTTTTCAGTCCGCAGTCCGGATTGATCCATAGATTTTCCTCGTCTATCTTCGTCAGCGCGTTCTTCAATACCGCTACCATCTCTTCGACACTCGGCACGCGCGGCGAGTGGATGTCGTAAACACCCGGTCCGACTTCCGTTTCGAACTGGTTCGCCTTCAAGGCATCGATGATCGTCAGTTTGGAACGGGAGGCTTCAAAAGAAATGACGTCCGCATCCATGTTATCGATATCCTTTACGATTTCCTCGAATTCGCTGTAGCACATATGCGTATGCACCTGCGTCTCCGGTCTCACGCCACTGTGGCAAAGGCGGAATGCCGGAATCGCCCAATCAAGGTACTCGCTCGCCCATTCTTCTCTGCGGATCGGCAACTTCTCCTTCAGAGCCGCTTCATCGATCTGGATGATTTTGATGCCCGCTTCCTCCAAATCGAGAACCTCTTCGCGGATCGCCAGACCGATCTGGAAAGCCATCTCCCTCAGCGAAATGTCCTCACGCGGGAACGACCAATTCAAGATTGTCACCGGACCAGTGAGCATCCCTTTGACCGGTTTGTCGGAAAGACTCTGCGCATATTCCGAATAGAACACGGTGATCGGGTTTTCGCGTCGGATGTCCCCGAAAATGATCGGCGGCTTGACGCATCTTGTTCCGTAGGACTGTACCCAAGCTTTTTCGGTAAACACGTATCCAGCCAGGTTTTCGCCGAAGAATTCAACCATGTCGTTGCGCTCGGATTCGCCGTGGACCAGCACATCCAGCCCCAGTTCCTCCTGCAGATCGATGCATTCTTTGATGAAGCCTTTGATGTTTTCATCGTATTCGGCTTTTGAGATCGCGCCTTTGCGGTACTTGCTGCGGTTCTGGATGGTGGATTATCTGGCGGAAGTCTGGGTGAATGATAAACCGGTAGGCGGGCACGAGGGTGGAGAGGGGGTTTTTGTGCTGGATATTACGGAGGCGGTCGAGCCCGGCCAGGTGAACCGGCTGGCGGTGCGGGTATTGAATCCGACCAATGAACCGATTGACGGTATTGCCCTGCGGCAGACGCCGGCCCGG
>JAKPRU010000129.1 GCA_029557025.1 Candidatus Omnitrophota bacterium
ATATGTCCGCCGGGTTTGACGGGCGGGAGCGCACCGACCGAATTCACCAGCATTCTTTCGGCCCAGTCCGCAAAACGGGCTTCACCGGTGAACTGCAGCAAATAGTTGCACATCTTGAACACAGCCCACGTACAACAGGAGACTTCGCACTGCGCCATCGCGTCATCCCTGATTTTTTTGGTGCCGTCAAACGCATGAAACATCATCTCTTCGATGTTCTTCTCGTGTTCCGATACAAACAGGGATTCCAGCGAATTCCCCAGATAACCCGGGTTGTCGACAAAGAGAGTTTCGGAAGGTCCATACCCCCCGGTAGCATACGTGTGATGGGCTGTCAGTTCGTCATACGCGCCTTTCATGATATCGAGGTAGCGCTTGTCACCCTTCACAAGGTAAGCGCGGGCGGCGCTGCTGAATGTGTTGACATGGCTGTACGCATGTCTGCCGCCGAAATACTGCGGCTCCCCGGTCAGGAACTTATCCCAGTAAAACGGATATTCCCATTCTTCCGCAAAGCGCTTATATCGATCATTGCCCGTGAATTGAAAGGCACGATAGAGCTGCTCGCTCATCGTATACCATTCGCCCATTCGGTTGTCTGTCAGGTTCTCATTCTGGATCCCATCGCGCAGGATGGTTCTTTTCATGTTCTTTTCTGCCAGCGCGAGAAGCCGATCCATATAGCGGGCGACCCGTTCTTTGGAAAATCCCAAATATTCGTTCAGATCCATCAGCATGGCGAGCCATTTTTCAAAGGAATACGGGGAATTCTCCAGCAACTTTTCGGATGCATCCCAGCAACGCAGCAATTCCTCGCTCAGGTACAGCGCTTTTTCCTTGAGCCTTTCCTCACCGGTTGCAGTATATAGCTTGACAAAGGCCGCAATGAACTGACCCAGATTTGCGGACGGCCCGCTGCCGTACCAGCCCTGCAATGGAACGCCCGGCGCGTCGAATCCCGCAATCTGCCGGAAACGGTAGAGCAGCGAATCGTTCGATATGGACAGGTAAAACCGAATGGCCTCGTCCACCTGCGCCTTCCAGAAGCCTTCGGTGAGCTCGACATTTTTATAGTTGAACGGTTGAATCTTACATAAGTAGCCCTGCATAGCTATAACGCCTCCTTTGATGTCCGTGCAAAGATCATCATCGAAACAAGCATGACATTCAGCGGTTCCCCAGACTGATATGCAAATGGAATCGCCAAAAAAGTGCTATATTAATTTATATATTGTGCTTGATCGGCAGCCAATCCATCATCGCCGCGATCATTTCACGGGTCATATCCCGTATCTCCCGGAGAGACAGAACGGATGCCGTCAACGGATCGAAGCAATTGGCCAGGTAAATCTTCTCAGGATCACCGGTCAGATAGGCCTCGACC
Organism: Candidatus Omnitrophota bacterium; assembly: GCA_029557025.1. Lineage (GTDB taxonomy): Bacteria > Hinthialibacterota > Hinthialibacteria > Hinthialibacterales > JAKPRU01 > JAKPRU01. Next base: position 1,385 of record JAKPRU010000129.1, read on the forward strand.
GCCATTTCTGCACACTGTGCGTTGATGGTGTTCAGCGCGGAAAGCTGCGGCGGCAACGCGCCGACCCGGATGGGCCGCAGACCTGCTCTGGATGCCTCCACAGGGATCTCCACACAGCAGCCATAAGGAAGATTGTCGATCAGGTTGAAATTGCGGACGTTTCCATTGAACTCAAACAGGGTTCCGTCTCCGAAACACGCGTTGAAGATATAGGCCGCGTATTCCAGCCCGCGATCCAGATCAAGCGGCTCCGCCATCCATTTGTCAAACTCCTGATTGCGGCCTTCGGGTGTATAGCGGTAGGTTCTATTATCGATCATTTCTTCGGTTTGAGAAAAGCCGGGATTCCAGCCGGTGCCGGGATGGCAGTACTGCTCGATCAACTCGGGGCGTTTCCGGAACCACCAGTTGTACTCGCTGTTGTGCCCTGAGGATTCGGTGACGTAATAGCCAAGCGCCAGGAACATTTCATTGCGTACGATTTCCTCGTTGTAGATCTCCGGCCTGGTGAGAATCGCCTCTCGAATCAGAGGATTCGCGTCTTC
>JAKPRU010000143.1 GCA_029557025.1 Candidatus Omnitrophota bacterium
GCGGGCCGGAGAGCGACGGGAGCGTGTAATGGAATCGGTCCAGGAATTGGCTGCCGTGACCGGCGTGTCCTGCGCGTGCCGGACGCTGGGGGTGGCGCGATCCACATTGTATCGGTCGATACCGGAAGCGGTCTGGATCAACCCTCCAGACCCACAGAATGCACAACAACAATTACTCACTAATTTCCAAACGGAACTGTCTCATTGTACTTGACACATTCCGGACCTGACAAAGACATTATCGGGAACCGCATGGGGTACAAGAATGACAGTGGGAACAGGCAGAGCCTTGAAAGTTTTCAGCGGCAATGCGAGCAAGAGCCTCATACACGAGATCTGTCCATATCTGGATATCGAACCTGGAAAAGTAGAAATCCAGGAATTCGCCAATGGGAATTTTGTTGTCAAGATTCAGGAGAATGTGCGGGAATGCGATGTGTTTGTTGTGCAGACCTCGTGTTCTCCGGTCAACACGCGCCTGATGGAATTACTGTTGATGATTGATGCACCCTCGGCATGTCGAGTGACCGCGGTGCTTCCGTATTTTCCGTATGTGCGATCGGACAAGAAGGATCAGCCGCGGATATCCATCGCTGCGCGGTTGGTCGCCGATCTGCTGGAAGCCGCCGGAGTTGCGCTTACAAGATTAGCCGGAGGGCTTGGTAATAAAAAGAACTATCGGCTGAACAGAATGCCTCAGAAATTGATTTTAATCCTTGTCCTGCGATGCGCCACCTTCAACAGATGCGAAGACTCATCATACCACCAGCCCTCCTCGCGGTACCCCCATTTTTCAAGCCGAGGTAAGGGTGCTCCATCGACGAATATCGTACCTGGTTTCTTATATACTTTCAGATATTCTTCGCCAGGGCCGACGGTTTCATAGCGGATGCCGTTCGGTGAATAGACCGCTTCCCGAATAAAGGCGCTGTTGCGAAGGATATGATTTTCAGAATTCGGAGCGGTTTCGGGAATACAGGACATGATCCGTGAGAATTGCTGATTGAAACACAATACCATCGGTACATTATGCGCGTCATGCCAGAATCCCAATCGGAGTTTGCCGTCGGACATGAGACACCAAGTTACGGAATTGGCGATTTCCATAGCCGTTCGCTTATACGACTCCTTCCCTGTGGCCTCGTATATCTTGGCGTAGGCCTCGGCGTATCGAAGTTGGTGGTGGGTTAAGACGACTCGGTAGGCTGATTGCTCGACAAGACCGGGTACTCGCGGGTGAAGGCCGTAATTGACTACAAGAGTGCGTTCCACCCAGTCGATAATCTCTTCCGCAATTTGTACCGCGCCCAGTATCTCATCCTCATGGTCGAGCAGGTACATGGCCGTCTCCAGGGCAACCCATTGGTCGTATGATTCCAACCCGCCGGTCACATCGCCATACAGCCCGATCCATCGGTTGTCGCGCACGGGGTTCTTTAAAATCCACTGAAGGGCTTTTTCTTTCCGTTCGAGATCCTCTTTGTTTCCGGTTAATTCGGCCAGTTGCTCAAAGAACCAGACATACCAGAGTTGGCTGCACGTGTATCCTTCTTTCACTTCACCCGTCCGGGTATTGATTCGGAACGGCCAGCTGCCGTCCTCTCGCTGAAACTGGCGAAGTGTCTGCGCGATGTTTTTAGCGCCCTGTAGGTATCGATCCTGGCCGGTCACCGCGTACAGCCGCAGGAGGGACAATCCCATGTATGCGGATTTGTCCGGCTCCAGCCCCCATTCCTCGCCGACCCAAGTCCCGTCCGGTAAATATTTCACGACACTTGGCGGGAGATGCGGCGCAGCCCAATTTGAAGGTGTCAGATTCCGCAAATGCCAGTCCGCAGTTGTTTGAGCGATCTCAAGCGCTGCACGGTCCCCGGAAAAAATGTAGTACTGGATCGCTCCATTAATTAAAAGGGAATGGTTGAAGGCAAACTCCGCGCCCCGTTCCGTGTTGAAATGCAGCTCCCACAGTTGGTCGTCCTCCGTAACGAAACTGACCAGAAGATATGGAGGCAGGGCCTGAACCGGACCGGGTGCGCGACGGGTATCGACTATCCGGGGCGAACGAATCATCCACTCGGTGAACCGTTTCATGGTTTCGGCGTACGATTGGCGCGGCAAGAGCATTCCCGTTTTGTCACGAAGCCCGCGGTTCGGCGTGACGATATGGGAATAATCACGCAAGGGTTTAAGAACACAATCTCGGAATTCGGCCGGACAATTCCGGGCCATCAATCCGACCTTGCCGTGTGTCGGGTCGGTCGGCCACATCGGTCCCAGTTGATCGTACGGCGGCGGTGTTCCCATGAACCAGTAATTGACTACCGGCTCGCCGTCGAGAAAGCAAGTCACCTCTGCATTGTGGACGTCTGCGCGAAGTTCATGCCATGCGTTCAGGTCCAAATTCGGCTGCCAGGACTGGTCTCCGGTAAATGTTACTCGTTCTCCCGGCTTGGTTCGGTCGCCCATCAGTCGTAATTCGTTCGGGAGTTCGATCCGCAGGACCGCGAACGGTCCTCCTTTCCGAACAGATATAGAATAGACGAGGTAAAACGAGGGATCGGCGAATTGAAAGACAAGCCCCGCTTCGGAATCGGGACCCGCTTCCTTAATTCGCACCTTCGCGCAGATGGAGTAGTCGTTCCAATTGTCTTCGCCGACAATCATCAGCGCAGGTTTCTCAGAAACGGCAGTCTGTGTAAATTCGCTTTGAGAGGAGGACCAGATTCCTCCGATTAGGGAGCCTTCGTGCATATACCGTTCGGAGATGCGCACGGTTTCTTCCAGGGCGGCCTCGGTGGACGAAATGAATGTAAAGGCCCAGAGAATAACAACGGCTCCACGGATTCCTGTAATCTGGTTCATGAAAATATCCTATTCTGTTGTCCCGGTAATGGTCCCGCTTTTGAAGAAAGTTACTCCGAT
>JAKPRU010000144.1 GCA_029557025.1 Candidatus Omnitrophota bacterium
AACAAATTTCATGTATTCCCCTTTCAGAGTTTTTGTGGTTCGCCGCTCGACAATTGTTCCACAGATCGTGACAGTCGCATTCGGATATTGGGGCAAGGAAACAATCGGTGTGTATGCCCGCCAGTCGAGATACCCATCGTAATAGTCCAGCGGGTGCCCCGACACTGTGAATCCGAGCAATTCCATCTCGATTTCCATTTTTCTGCGAAACGGATAATCACGATGCCCGCGCAAAATGGCGAAACAGGCCTCATTCTCCGGTTCGAATAGGGACATCTGCGGGTTGGATGCGTTACAGGTTCCGGCTTTGATGGGCCGGTGGCTCAACGATTCCATCTCCCACAGCAGGGCAGGGCGGGGAACTCCCCAGCTGTCACCCGCGCCGCAGCGAATCAACGCGCGCAACACCGCCGGATCCATCCTGACCCGCCGCATCAGATCCTCCAGCGACTCGAACAGCCCGCGAACACCGCGTTCCTCCACAATCCGCCGGGCCACCTTGCCGGGAACATCTTTCACCTGTTCCAGCGGAACACGGATCTGATCCCCCTCAACCGTGAATCGCGCCGCATCCGAGGCATTAAAATCGGGCGCCAGAAACCCGATGCCCAGCCGCCGAGCCTCCAGTGTGTAAACAAACCGCGAGTAAAATCCTCTTCCGCTTGACAGAACCGCCGCCAGAAACGCCGCCGGGTAATGTCCTTTCAAATACGCGGCCTGGTACGCCAGAATCGCGTAGGATGCCGAATGCGCCTTGTTAAACGCATACCCGGAGAACTCTGTGATATACCTCCAGACCGTGTCGATCTCTTGGTCGGCGTATCCCTTTGCGCGAGCGCCCCGCCGGAATTCCGCCTCGAATTCCTCCACCGTGTTCCGGCAGTTCCATTTGGTAAGCGCCCGACGAAGAAGGTCGGCGCGACCCAGGTTCATTCCCGCGAATGCGTGTGCAATCATCAGCACATGCTCTTCATAAACCATCACCCCGTAGGTACGTTCCAACACCGGTTTCAGCGCCGGATGCGGATATGTCACCGGCTCCATCCCCTGGTATCGCCGCGAAAATTGCCGCATTTTCCCGTGGTTGCTCGCGCCGGGACGGATAATCGAAAGCGCCGCAATCAGGCATTCCATATCGCGGCAATTCAACATCTTCAGCAGGTTGCACATCGCAGGCGATTCGATCTGAAAACATCCCCGCGCCTGCCCGCCCGCAATCAGCTCCCAGGTCTTCGGATCATCTTCCGGGATTTCATAAGGATTGATCTCTATCCCATGCTGTTGCCGGATTGTCTCAATAGTCTCTGAAATCACAGTCAGCCCCGCCTGACCCAGCAAATCAATCTTAACCAGCCCCAATTCCTCCACTGGCTCCATATCGAATTGCGTGACAATTGGCCCCTTCGCGCTTTTCTGCAAAGGCACAAGATCGGTCAACGGTTCCCGGCTGACCACCAATCCACACGGATGCATCCCGGTGTGACGAGGCACTCCTTCCAGGCATTTGGCGATCGCCAGAAGTGTCCGCAGTGGTTCCCGGTCCACCGGCAAATCGGCGCACTCCGGGAGCGCATGAATTTTCTCCTCCAGCCGCTCAGCGGAACCAGAAGGCAGTCGTTTCGTCAGACTGCGGATTTCCCGTTCCGCAAGGCCGAGAACTTTGCCGACTTCCGCGACAGCGGTCCGCGCGTGCATTCGGACCATGGAACAGATCGTCGCACAGTGATCCGCTCCATACCGCTGATACACATACTCCACCATTTCATCCCGACGGTCCCATGGCAGGTCCAGGTCGATATCCGCCAGGCCGCTGTGAATCATTCGTTCGGGGTTGAGAAACCGTTCGAAATAGAGATTGTATCGAACCGGGCAGACATGGCTGATCCCCAGTGCATAGCACACCATGCTGTCGGCGGCGCTGCCCCGCGCAACAGCCCATATCCCGCGACGGTGCGCCTCACGGCAGATATCCCAGGTCATCAGGAAATACTCACTGTAGCCCACTTGCTGAATGATCCGCAACTCGTATTCCAACCGCTCGCGGATCGGTTCCGACAAATCGCCATAACGTTGAACAGCCCCCGCGAAACAGAGATTCCGCAGGTGGGACGCCGCACTCTCCCCCTCCGGCAGCAGAAAATGCGGAAAAATCGTCCGCCCCAGCGAGAGCGGAAGTTCACACCGCTCCGCCGCGCGAAATGTGTTCTCCAACACCTCCGGGTAATCCCGAAACCGGCGCGCCATCTCCGCCGGTCCCGGCAAATCCAGCGGCAGGCGAAGTTCCTTTTCGGGGTGTCGGTAATGCAACGCGGTTCCCGTTCGAATAGACACAAGAATCCGGTACAGCATTTCATCCGTCGGATCGACATAATGCGCGTTCGGCACGGCAAGACACGCAACACCGACCCGTCGGCCCAACGCGGCTATTTCGGACAACAGCCAACGATCACGGCTATCCGGCCCCCAGTGCATCTCGAGGAAGAAATCCTCCGCGAAAATCTCCCGAAATCCGGTTGCTTCCTGCACAGCCTTCTCAGGCTGCCGGGCCAGTATCGCCCGCGCCGGCGGCCCTTTCCGACACCCCGAAAGACACAGCAATCCCTCACGATGATTTGCAACTGCCTGTCGCGAGATCCCTTCCGGATGATCGATCAGGAAAGTAATCAGACGGCTCAGGTTTCGATATCCGACTCCGTTCTTAATCAACAGCACAATCCGGCTTCCGTCATCCAGCGAAACTTCCGCTCCCAGAATCGGCTTGATTCCGCACTTGTGGGCGGCCTTGTAAAGCGGTACAGCGCTGTATATCCCGTCATAATCGGTGATCGCAATTCCGGGCATCCCAAACCGAGATGCTGCCCCCACAAGGTCCTCCACCGAGGCCGGACTGCTCAGGAATGAGTAATAGCTATGCACATGAAGCGGAACATACATGACGGCTCACCGGATATATTGTACATCTGTTCAGTATCCGATGCAAGAAAAACCTGCCCGGTCCACCATCAAACAGGCTAGGGCGAAAACCCCCGTATCTGTCGCAGAACCGCAAATCAGCGTATAGACTTCTCCCCCGAGAATTGGGGGCGACAGAGCCGGGATTGAATTCTTTCAACGCACAAGTCCGCTTCATATTCCGGGGAGCATTGGGAGTATATTTCGATTGTTGCAGTTGGGAACCATATTGATTTCGGAATCCGCAAAGTAGAACAGCATGATCCGACAATTCAAAATCACTGCGGAAAAGCATCCTGCGGGTATGTTGCCTACTCGCTTGGATTGAGGGATGTCTGCATCGGCCAGCAGGGGGATACCTATGAACAAGCGCCGGTCGATATCAAATCCTGCACAGTCCGCAATGTCCGATTGCGCGGGATGGCCCTCCTTCCAACGGGCGTCGGGCGCGTCAGTTAATTTCATACCCCTGTTTTGTGTACCGTTGGATTTTATAGAGCAGAGCGCGGCGACTGATACCGAGTTCTCTGGCGGTTTCACTGCGGTTAAAGGCGTTTTTGCGCAGTGTCTTGAGAATAGCCTCACGTTCAATATCTTCCAGTTTTCCGCGGTTCGTGGGCAGGTTATCGTCGGCATTATCCTCCGAGAAGGCTGCCAGAATACGCTTGGGGAGATGTTCGCGGATAATCAAGTCGCCTCGTGCCATCAGGGTGGCACGCTCCATGGCATTGCGGAGTTCGCGGACATTCCCCGGCCACTCATACTCTTCCAGACAGCGGACAACCGAAGGCGAAAGGCGCGGCCTGCCATCCATGAAAGTGGCCGCAAAGTAATTTGCCAGCGGGATGATATCCTCATGTCGTTCGCGCAATGGGGGGACGTAGATTTCCATGACATTCAGGCGGAAAAACAGGTCTTCACGGAACTTACCCTGTTCGACTTCTTTCTCCAGGTTGCGGTTGGTGGTCGCCAGAATGCGGACATTGGTTTTGCGAACCAGGTTGGATCCGACCCGCTGGAATGTGCCGTCCTGGGTAATTTGAAGAAGTTTGGCCTGTAACGGGGGCGACATTTCACCGATTTCATCGAGCAAGATGGAGCCGCCATCCGCTTCTTCGAAACGTCCGATACGCTGTTGGGACGCTCCGGTGAACGAACCGCGTTCATGGCCGAACAGTTCGCTTTCCAGGAGGGCTTCCGGGATTGTGGCACAATTTACCTTTACCAGAGGCTTGCTCGCGCGCCCGCTGCGACGATGGATAAAATCGGCCAGGACCTCTTTTCCAACTCCACTCTCGCCGGTGATGAGAATCCGGCTGTCGGAGGGCGCAACAAACGCGGCCTCCCGAAAGATTTGGAGAGTTAAAGGGCTTTCCGCGATGACCTCTTCCGGGAGGTCCGGCCGTTCCAGACCCTGAAGAGGAGCGGATTCACGGATTCCGATCGCTTTTTGAACGGAGGACAAGAGCTCGTCCAGATCGATGGGTTTTTCCAGGTAATTGACGGCCCCATCCTGCATGGCCCGAACCGCGTCGCGGATATCGGCATAAGCCGTGACCAGGAGGACCGGCAAGGTCGGCAACCGCTTCCGAGCCAGCCGTAACGTATCCAGGCCGGACATGCCGGGCATACGTACATCGGAAATAATGATGTGGATATCCTCCTCCCGGTTTAGAATCTCGATTGATTCCTCTCCGGATGCCGCGGTCAAGACTGTAAATCCCTGGCCGGATAGGAACGACGCCAGCAGGCTTCGCTGCCCGCCATCGTCATCCACGATCAGGATTCGATATTTGGAACGTTCTTCCCGAAATTCACCTGTCATTCTGGGTTGCCTTTGGATAGAACATTGAAGCCGAAAATACGGAAAACGGCTCCAGGTTCTTCGGTTGGAACATACCGGATTTCCCAGCCATGAGCCAAAACAATCTGACTCACCACGGCGAGGCCCAAGCCGGTTCCATGTTCCCGCGTAGTGAAATATGGTTGAAAAATCTTGCTCTGATTTTCTACGGGTACTCCCGGACCGTTGTCCCGGATTTCAAGAAAGGGTTTTTGTCCTTTTTCCTGCCCGAATCGGATCCGGATCAACCCTCCCTCATCCACGGACTGAATCGCATTCAACAGCAGGTTGAAGAGGACCTGCCGGAGAAACGATTCGTCTGCCTCGATGCTCGTATCCGGAATTTCGATTTTGAGGTCGATCTTCTTGTCACCGAGGTCGGATAACAGAGCCTGTTCGACCTCCCTGGTGACGGCGGCCAGATTGACGGGAGTCGGTTTTGGCTCACAGGGCTTGGAATAGTTAATGAACTCGTTGAGTTGTGCGGTGATCTGATCGACCTCTTCCGTAATTTGCAAGGCTTGGGTTTGGGTTTCGGGTCGCGAGCCGGTATCGCGTGCGATGACCTGTGCCAGCCCGCGAACAAGATTCAGGGGATTGCGTGTTTCATGCGCCAGACCGGCGGCAGCGAGATTCATTCTGCGTAAATGGACGTTCATTTCGTTGGCCCGTACCAGGCGGACCTGCAAATCCGACGAGCGAACTAGACTCCGCCACGCTAAACCGAATCCCAACAAGGCCACGAGGGTAGACGCGACGATGGGGATTCGCAGCCAGACATCTTTCTTAATAGCCAAATCATATTGTTTTGTGGACATCTCAATCGCGAATCCATGAAGTCCCGCTTTTTGAACTAACGATTGGTATTCTTCTTCATCCATTCCTCGCGGGCGTCGAATTCGTGGTCCGGGCCGGTTTCTTTCCCGGCGAACGTGGTCTCCGGCTTGGGTAGCCGATTCAATGTCCCTGTCGGCAGGTTCCGGCGGCAAAGGTCGGGGTTCGTTATCCTCAAAGGCTCCCATTTCCGGCGGAGGCGGCCGCATCCGGTGAAGAATGCCTCGATCATTTTCCTGAAGGATCAGAGTGGGGGTGTCCCAATCCTCAAGTGGGGATTCCACTTCCAGATCGACAAGACTGACCATCCAAACGGAGTTTTTGTCCCATTTTTCTCCAGCCTCGATCAGACTGTCCAGATCGGAGATGTCGATATCGCCCGCCGAACACACAATTTCACCATAAGCATTAAACAGTATAACCGACTTGAAGTCTTCGGACCGGACCAGTTCGAGCAAGGCGGCTTCCAGTCGAGGTTGAAAAACAACACCCCCGAAAAAACGCTGGGAACGGATTACTACGGCGAGAGTATTGGCGATATCACGTCCCCGGTTGCGCAGGGCGGTCCGGCCGTCCGCAACGACTCGCTGATGCTCCAGGTACTGCCAGGCCACGACCGCCAGCCAGAAGATTGTCAACACAATGGGGATCACCCGTTTGAGAATCATAAACGTGTCCTTGATTGGTTCTTCCGGCTTTTCTTCGTGTTGGAGTTTTTACTGGTGTTGTTATCCGAAGGCGCAGGTTTTGTGTCGGATGTCGGCTTGTCGGATGATTTCTTGACCTGCGCTTCGGGCAAGCCATCCATGAATTTCGTGAATTGGTCTTCCGGGAATGCCTGAGGCATCAGTTCGGACTCGCTCCGTTCTTTCGCGGTGACATCAACCAGTTTCTCCGGGCCTTCCACAACATAAGGCGTGAGGAAGATCAACAATTCCGTTTTCTCGCTCCCCTTGACTTTTCGCTGGAAGAGCAGTCCCAAGCCGGGGATGTCTCCCAACACCGGGACCTTGTTTCGGGTCTCGGTCGTATTATCCGACATCATACCCCCAATCACAATGGTCTGGCCGTTCGGTGTGACAACGACGGTGTCGGCGGATCGCTTGGCAAACACCGGCGAGTTGATGGTATCGGAGATCGGCACGGTTTCGTCCGTGATCGTGGAGATTTCGGGAGCCAGAATCATTTCTACGAGGCCCTCTTTTGTGATAAACGGAGTCACCCGGAGAATAATCCCGATGTCTTCGTACTCGACCGTATTGATGGTCTGACCGTCCGAGGTGACCCGACTGTTTGTAATGAAAGGAACTTCCTTACCGACGGTAATCACAGCCTCCTGATTGTTGCGCGTAAGGATCGATGGACGAGACAGCACTTCCAGTTTTCCGGCCTCCTGAACCGCCCGAATGGTGACATTGACATCGTTCTCAAGGAGTTTGTAGAAGCTGCCTCGCGACTCTGCCGCCAACCCGTACGCAGTTTCAAATACGTTGGAGCCGGGGCGGTCGCCATTGATGTCAAGCATTCCCTCTACCCCGACGTCCACATCGTCACGATAGGTTACCTCAGCGAATACAACCTTAATCAGTACCTGCTGAATCGGACGGTCGAGGCTCTCGATGATTTGCCGGATATGCTCGTTGGAGTAATCATCCGAAATCACGATAATGGACCGACTGTCCCGATCCGCCTCGATAACGGCTTCGCCGATCGTACCCTGGCCATAATATGTCCGCTGTACGGACGAAGAACTCAGCGAACTGGAGCTGCGAAACTGGCTTTGCCCAAACCCCATGCTCCCTCCAGTCCGCTGAGCCGAAACCTGCCGGGATACCACCGTGCAGGACATAACGAATAATATCACAAGAATCAGACGCTTCATTGTTCGGCCTCCCTTCCTTGACTAATTTGAACTTCGAATGGACTGCGAACCCGACGAATCCGTGCTCACCGTTCGGTTACTGAGCGTGCTTGCATTCGTGTTCGACGTCTCCGACCGGTTTGTGGACGAGTACTCGTTCTCAAAAATATTCCGCAGAATTTCGGCTATATTGTCGATATCCGCATATTCCAAGTGATATTCAAACACCTTCTTCTTCCGCGCGGGATCGCAATCCAGCTGCTCGATCATCTGGGCAATCTGGACCATTGTTTCATGCGCGGCCAACACCAACACAGAATTGGTACGCGGATCTGCGACGCATCGAACCGTGGTTTGCTGCAATTTGCGATCACTATTCGTAGTTTGCTGGGAACCGCCTCCCATCCCCGGCATCATTCCGGGTCCCCCGCCGCCCGGGCCGAAACGCGGGGCAAACTGGTTCTGGCTACTGCTCGACTCGTCAGGAAACAACTCCTGGATTTGCGCGGCCAATTCCGACGCATCGGCCTGCTTCAAGGTAAACACACGGACCTCTGTGAGGTCCTCGGTTGGAGTGTCTACCTCCTTCACAATCGCCTCGATTGTCGGCATCAGATCCGCGGGCGCATTCACAATCAGTGAGTTTGTATTGTCGTCGGCCACGGCTACGACACGGGAGGCCGCCCGCCGGGCCTCACTGCTGGTCTGTTCTTGACCGGTACCGCCCATCGGACCCATTTCGCTACCCGGGCTCCCAAAGCGCCCAAACCGAAAGCCGGTCCGCTGATTCCGGCTGCTGCTCGAATCCTCGCTTTGAAACAGTTGCGTGATCGTTTCAGCCAAATCCGACGCATCGGCATATTGCAGAAGAAAGACGCGGATAGAGGCGATCGTCGAAATCGACGTATCCAGCGATTCAATGATCTTTACCATACGATGAACGTTGTTCTGCGTATCGGTAATAATGACGGCATTGCTGCTCTCGTTTGCGCTCATGCCCGCATACGATGGCAGCAAAGGTTGCAGGTTCTCGATCAGCTTCACGGCATCGACATAACGGACCGGGACAATCTGTGTAACCATTTCATCCGTTCGCGGAATGGCCTCCGCCACATTCCCCGTTTGGACCGGAATGTCTTTTTGCTTGGCCTCCTCCCTCTTTACAATTAAAAGGGTCCGGCCCCGCCGGATTGCCGCATAGCCTTTCTCATATAGAACCGTGTTAAGCAGATTCACGGCTTCTTCCTGCGTGAGGGGTTGCCGGCTCACTACGTCCACCTCCCCCTCCACGCTGACCTGCTTGACAATCGCAAATCCGACCGCCTGACTGAAATAGTCGAGTACCGTGTCCAGGCTGGCGCCCCGGAAATTGAGACGGATCCCGTTACCCGCTTCCGCTTGGGCGGAGGGGGTCGCGTCCTCAATGCCCACCGCATCGGCTACATCCGTAATAATCAGCGCAATAAACAGCATAATCGCGAAGCCGGATTTCATAATTCTTTTCTCTCCTGTTTTCGTCTTTCCATCATTTTTTGTAATAAAGCGCCGCCAGCGCCCTCCCCCGCCGGTTCGGACTTTGTCACGGCAGGCTCGGCGCT
>JAKPRU010000145.1 GCA_029557025.1 Candidatus Omnitrophota bacterium
GTAGGGTGGGCTCAAGCCCGTCTGCGGGCTAGCCCACCACGAATTTCTATCGCTTCGCGCTTGAGCCCACCCACCAAAAATCACTCACCCACGCATGAATCCAGCAGATCCGTCGGTTCGCACACTCCCCAATCTAAATCATACCATTGCTTCTCCACGTAACGATGAAAGGTGGACCAATCCCATTCTTTCGGGCTGTGAACATAGCCATGTTTGACAGGATTAAAATGGATGTAGTCTAAATGACGGGCAAAATCATGTTCATCACGAATCCAGTGCTCCCAGAACCGGCGTTGCCAAATAGACTGTTCCCTCTTTTTCAATCGAGAAGAAGAAGCCGGGTCTCCCGTGTCGACTTTCGTTGAGTATATCCGCGAGAATCGGCCCTTGATGCAATTCCATCGGGTGGAGAAATCGGAGTCGTTCTCCGGCAGACGCCAAATACTGTGAAGGTGGTCCGGCAGTAATACAAATGCTTCCACCTCAAAAGGGATTTTCCCTTGAACCACCCGAATTGCGTCGTCCAGACAATCCCGCGCCCATGATGAGGTCAGGAGAGGTTCACGATTGTATGTAACCACCGTGAAGAAATATCGTGATCCCGGGATGGACGCACGGCGATATTCGGGCAAGAAGAAGCACCTTTCTGTTGTGTTGGTGGGCTAGCCCGCAGACGGGCTTGAGCCCACCCTACAATTCGCCCTACAATTCACCTATTGAGCACACCCTGCAACCTCACACCGCCACAATCCTCTCTTTCCCCATGTACCTCTGCAATGCCGTGGGAACAAGGATAGACCCGTCTTTCTGCTGGTAGTTTTCCATCACCGCGATGATCGCTCGGCTGGTGGCGACAGCGGTTCCGTTTAATGTATGAACCAGCCGGGGTTTTCCGCCAGCGGGACGGTAACGGATATTCAATCGTCGAGACTGGTAATCGGTACAATTGGACGCGCTCGTTACCTCACCCCACTCGCCGCCATCCCCGCGACCCGGCATCCAGGCCTCCAGGTCGAACTTC
>JAKPRU010000155.1 GCA_029557025.1 Candidatus Omnitrophota bacterium
TTCTGCTGATGGCGGATCGTCGCGGACCCCGGGAATCCGCTCTTCGTGCCGCCGCGATCAAGGCCTTGGGGGAAATCGGTGATCCGAGGGCGCTCGAAATGATCCAAGAGGCCACTCTGGACCACTACGAAGAAGTTCGGAAAGCCGCCGAAGAGGCTCTCAAACGGATGGGAGAAACACCGCCGGGCGCCACAAGCACAAAGGAGTAAACCATGGACATCGTGCTGATCCGTCACGCAGCCGCCGAACCGCTCGGCAGTCCGGGCGTTCGATTCGATGCCGAACGCGCACTGACATCCGAGGGGATCAGAGACATGGAAAGAATCGCGACAGGGTTGCAGCGGATTCTGGAAAAACCGGGGGCGATCATCAGTAGTCCGCTGGTACGGGCCAGGCAAACCGCTGAGATCGTCGCGGAAGCCTTCGGGATCACATCGGAGGAATTGATTGAGGAGGAGCGCCTCGGACCGGACGCAAGTCCGCAGGACCTTCTGGAGGTCGCTCAGAAAACAAAAAAGGACTGTGTCGTGCTTGTGGGGCATGATCCGGCTTTCTCGCGCTTTGTCTCCTTCGCCACTTGTGGTCACCACCGAGGCGGAGTGTGGATGAAAAAGGGAGGCGTTGCGCGGGTTCAGGTATCCGAGGGGGAAATGGAATTGGTCTGGCTTCTCCCACCCAGAATCATGAAGGCCTTGGCGGAATAGGCATTTCGATAGTTCCAAAGGCCGGACGTCATTCCGGCAAACGGCTCATTTGCCCCACATCGAACGGCAAGAAATTCCTGTCTTCATTTCCCCTTTTATTACGGAAACCCGTTCGGGATTCCCATGGGGATACCTGATTCTAACTCTTTAATACTCTGCATGTTATGAACCATAGAAGCCTCGCGGAATCGACCATTCCGCTTTTTGGCATTGCAGTTGCTAAAAAAAGGTTGGGTGCTGTAGATATGAAGGTTGGAGTGGTCTCGGACGGACAACGAGTGAACGCCCGAGATCGTTCAAACCTTCGAGAGTTTCGAAGGAACGAACGTTAGCGGAGCTAACCAAAAACCTTCTGAAGCTTTTGAGGCTGGTACCGAAGCGGAGCTTGGGGCCAGTCTTCTTTTTTTTAAAACTCTGCCGACTGCAATCCGTTGTCCGATATTCTTCCCTAGCGAACAGGAGAAAAAGCCGACTATACTTCCGATTTGTCGCGAATCAAACTCAGAGGTATCACGCAATTCCCACAGAAGAAACGGAGCATCAGAATGGAAGTCATCATCAAAGCCGACTATGATGAAATGAGTAGAGAAGCGGCGAAAATCGTTGCCTCTCTCGTACGCAGAAAGCCCAACTGTGTGTTGGGATTGGCCACCGGCAGCACCCCCATCGGTCTCTACAAGGAACTCATTCGCATGTACAAAGAAGAGGGGCTTGATTTCTCCAAGGTCGCGACATTCAACCTCGACGAATACATCGGCCTTCCGCGAACCCACGAGCAGTCTTACCACTATTTCATGCAGGATAATCTGTTCAATCATATCAATGTGTCGCCTCAGAATGTTCATGTCCCCGACGGCATGGCGGAAGATCCGGAGGCGCACTGTGAATGGTACGAGGAACAGATCGATGAGGCAGGCGGGATCGACTTGCAGGTTCTCGGCATCGGCGGAGACGGTCACATCGCATTCAATGAGCCGGGCTCTTCCCTGGCCTCCCGCACACGCATGAAAACATTGACCCAGGAAACCATTAACGACAATTCGCGATTCTTCGAAAAGATAGAGGATGTCCCCCGGTATGCCCTCACGATGGGTGTCGGAACGATCATGGAAGCGCGAATCTGCCTGCTGCTCTGCAACGGCAGCAAAAAGGCTGCAACCATCAAGAAGGCCGTCGAAGGACCTGTCACCGCCATGGTGACTGCCTCTGTCCTGCAAACTCATCCCCGGGCGATCTTCGTCCTCGATGAAGCTGCCGCTTCCCAACTCGAACTGAAGGATTACTACAAATGGGTCTATAACAACAAACCGGAATAAGAGGTCGCCGCGCCTAGGGGCAAGGCATGCCTTGCCCCTACGGGATGCGGACCACGAATTGCGGGAAAGAACAGAAACAGAAAGAGATTGTGTTGCCTTTCGAAAAACGTTGAAAATCTATCCCGCAGGAGGAAAACGCAGATGGCTGGGCACGTCGTACTTTTCGAAGATGAGGGGTATCGAAATTTCTACCCGCTTACGTTGAATAATCCTGTGTACTCACTTCGATGCGGAATCAGGATGTTGGGAGAAAAGATTCAGGCAGCCTATCCGAGAGCCACTTTTGTGTATCATGTCCGGAAACTCCTGGAGCCGTTTCTGAAAGAATATCTCGGCTACAGAAAGATCAACTGTGCGGTCAACGAATGCAAGGCGGAGAACGCGCTTCTGGTTAATGGTCGCGCCTTGTGGTATGAAGAATTCGGCCAGAACATACGGATCGAGGGACCCGACAAAATCTTCGTAAGGGATGATACGGTCATTGCGGCACGTCTGTCCGGAGCGAACCTGGCTGCGGTTGATTGGAGCCAACCGATTACATTGAATCGTCTGCCGCAAGTGGAGAAAATCGAGGTCGACTATCCGGTTCTCAAGTATCCGTGGAATCTGGTTCAAAACAACTCGAAAGAAATCCTTCGGGAATTCAAGGCCCTGGCCAGGCCGGGAGAGATCGAAGGCACTGTCTACGAAGGTGTTCACATTCTGGGGAGAGAGCATGTCTATATTGCGGCAGGCGCGAAAGTGATGCCCGGTGTGGTGATTGATGCGGAAGAGGGACCGGTCTTTATCGACAAAGATGCGAAAATCTTCCCGAACGCTGTAATTGAAGGGCCGACTTA
>JAKPRU010000174.1 GCA_029557025.1 Candidatus Omnitrophota bacterium
AGGAGTGGTACAACCGATGGCGGGAAGCGCGTTTGAATTGGCACAAGTCCCTGGGGCTGAATCCGGCCAAACTGCGTATCGCGCCGCATCCGCCGGACAAATTGGCCCATTACGCCAAGGCGGCCCTGGATATCGAGTATCAATTCCCCATGGGCTGGGGTGAAATCGAGGGGGTCCACAATCGGGGTGACTGGGATTTGTCCCGCCACGCCCAGTTTTCCGGCAAGAGCTTGGAATACCGGGATGACCGCACGAATGAGCGGTTTATTCCCTATTGTGTGGAAACATCCGCCGGGCTGGACCGGACATTTCTAGCCTTGATAAGCGATGCCTACGATCAGGATATGGCTCCCAACGACAAGGGAGAGATGGAAAAACGGGATGTGCTGCGCTTTCGGCCCAGGGTGGCTCCGGTTACGGTAGCGGTCTTTCCGCTGTCCCGGAAACCGGACCTGGAGGAAATTGCGCGGAAGATGGAAACCGATCTTCGGCGTGTTCATAATTACCGCAGCATGTATGATGAAACCGGTTCCATCGGCAAGCGGTACCGGCGACAGGACGAAGTCGGCACACCACTTTGTATTACGGTTGATTTCGATACCCTGGAGGATCACGCGGTAACCATCCGCAACCGCGATACGATGCAGCAGATTCGTGTGCCGATGGAGACCGTTGCTACGGCGGTCGCCGATCAAATTCGCGAAATGGAGCATAGCTTCGATAGAGGTTAAGACGGTCGCCCAGGACAAACGACGGGCGGAGAGGATTCCCCGGTTGGGATCGCCGCTGTTGTTTTTGTCACACCGGAACCCAAGCGCCGTCAAGGAGAGTAAACCATGCTGACCTGGATGCGCAGCCACCAAAAAACCATTATGACCTGGACCCTGTACCTGGTTATCCCCAGTTTTGTTTTGCTGTATGGGTATGGCCAGATCCAGCGGCCCCCGCAGGAGCGCTGGGTGGCCAAAGTCGACGGCAAAGAAATCACGTACTCGGAATTGCTCCGCATGCAGGACCGTCTCCGAGAGCAGTACCGGAAACAATATGGGGACCGATTCGAGCAGGTTATGGAAGGGCGCGATTTGCGGCAGGAGGCGCTCGATACCCTGATACGCCGTCAGATTCTTCTGAATACCGCCGCGCGGTATGGATTCGGGGTTTCCGATTCCGAACTCGCCCAGTATATTTTCGCCATTCCCGCATTCCAGAACGAGAACGGGCAATTTGATTACCGGCGATATCGCTATTTTATCAACCAGTCTCGGATGACCGAGCAATTATTTGAGGAGACCATCCGCGAAGAGATCCTGCGCACGAAGATCACCGCGTTCATCGCCTCCACCATGTTCCGCTCCATGGCCGATACGGAGAAGGATTTCCGGGAACGCCAGGAGCAGGTCACCGGCGACATGCTGGCTTTCAGACCAGAGAAGTATACGGATCAAGTCCAGGTTGAAGAAGATGCACTAACCCGCTTCTTTGAGGAACACAAGGAGGATTATCGGGTTCCCGAACAGCGTCGTATCCAGTATGCCGAATACAGGGCTGCCGATTTTCGAGATCGGGTTGAGGTAAGCGAAGGTCGCCTGAACACCTTTTTCAACCGTAATCAGGAGAACTACGTGGTCGAGGAGACGCGGCGAGCGGAGTATGTTCTGTACCCTGCCGCAGACTACATCGGGCAAGTCTCCCCCACCGAACAGGAAGTGCAGGAGTATTTCACCAAGAATCAGTCTAAGTATCGAACGGTACGGAAAATGCAGATCCGTTACATTTCCGTTCCCAAGGAGGAATGGGCGAATCGCCAGGAAGTAACGGCGGAGGATCTGCAGACATGGTATGACAGAAACAAGTCCCGATTCACTCACCAGGATGAAGTCCGTGCGCGGCACATTCTGCTGAAAATCCCCGCCGATGCGACACCGGAATTTGAAACAGCGGTGAGTACTCGAATTCAAGAGATTCGAAAAGAGATCACAGAGGGTCTCGACTTTGCGGAAGCGGCCCGGAAGTATTCCGAAGATCCGGGGAGTGCCGGAAAGGGTGGCGACTTGGGTTTCTTTGAACGAGACACGATGGTTGCGCCGTTTTCGGATGCGGCTTTTTCACTAGAGCCGGGCCAAATCTCCGAGCCGGT
This sequence comes from Candidatus Omnitrophota bacterium, assembly GCA_029557025.1. Classification (GTDB taxonomy): domain Bacteria; phylum Hinthialibacterota; class Hinthialibacteria; order Hinthialibacterales; family JAKPRU01; genus JAKPRU01. The sequence continues at coordinate 2,138 of JAKPRU010000174.1, forward strand.
CAAGACTCAGTATGGCTATCATCTGATCAAAGTGGAGGAGAAGCGGGCCGCACATACGGAGACGCTGGACGATGTCCGTGAAGAGGCGGAATCGGCGATTCGACAGGAAAAAGCGCGTGATGCCTTCCAGAAGTTTTCGGATGGGGTCAAGTCTCTCGATGATTTGGCAGGCCAATACGAAATCCACACATCCGATTGGTTCGGACCGGGCGAAGAAATTACCGGTATCGATCCTGCCGACACGACAATGGTGTATTACGTCGCGGGCCGTCGTAAAGAACATCAACGACCGGAGCCGGTCTTCGGTTCCAAGACTTTCTACCTGATCGAATTGGTCGGCGATAAGCCACCGCGTGACAAGACATTCGAGGAAGCGGCGGAACAGGTGAAAGCGGATGTTCGCAGCGAGGCGGCTCACCGGCAGGCGATGAGCGCTGCTCAGTCCGATCTGGGACGAATAAAGGCCGGAGAAGTCACTTGGGAGCAGCTTCTCAAGGAGAAGCAACTGACTCCGAAACGGACTGCTTTCTTCAGCCGTTCGACAAGCGCCATGGAAAATTACAAGGGCAATTTCGGCGCTTTCGCTGCGGAAGCTTTCCGCCTGGAAAAGGTGGGCGATGTTGGGGGACCGGTTCGAAGTGATGATGGGGCGAACCTTCTTCGTCTTTCCGATATCAGGGAGGCTCATCTACCCGAACTCAGCGAGGTGGAGCCTCGGGTCCGAACCGATTTCATCGCTGTCCAGAGCGGCGAGCTGGCACACGAGGAAGCCTCCAAACTGGCCGATGAGGTATTCAATACCCAAAAATCCCTCCAGGAATGTGCGAAAAAACTGTCGGTCGAGATCAAGGAAAGTAAACTGTTCAAAAAGGGCGATCCCATCGATCCGATCGGCTATGTTCCGGAAGTAAATGAGCAGGCGTTTCGCTTGAAAAAGGTCGGAGTTGTCTCTGATGTGATCGAGTCGCGTCAACAGTCCCCCCGGCAGATGCAAATGAATCAGCCGGGGACAGGACCGATTGAACGATGTTTTATTATTTCGCTCCTGGAGATTAAAGAGTCCTATTTACCGGAGCTGGCGGAGGTTCGAGAACAAGTTGAGGAAGATTATCGGCTGGTTCAGGCTGTCGATATCGCCAAGAGAGAGGCCGAGTCGGCGCTGAATCTCATCAAAGAGAAAATGGCATCCGAGCAACCTGTTTCCGCTACACAAGCCATTGACTTGCAGGCCCTCGTGACGGGAGACGAAACCCAAAAGGCTCCTGTCAACGCAGAATATATTCGCCCGACCGGCATTACCCGATCCGGTTCCTATGTGCCGGGAGTCGGCCCGAGTGTGGAAATTCGTAAGACGGCTTTTGCGCTCAAACCGGGACAAGTGAGTAACGTAATCGAAGTCCGGGAAACCGACTACACACCGGAAGGCGAACTGGAACAGGGCAGGGTTATCGGCTATTTCGTTCTTCAGGTACTCGGCCGCCGCGAGGCCGGACCGGTTGTGCTGGATGATAACCTGACACGCATGGAAACATATCTGGAAAAGAATGCCCAGTCGATAGCGTTCAACGCATGGATCGAGTCGGTCAGCCGCCACACGAAAATCGAGTACAGCACGGAAGCTCTGGCTCCAGGCGAGATTGCCGACGAGACGGCGGAAGAAGAGAACGTGTCCTGACCTGCTTTCCATATCTGCGTCTGTTCCGGGGGATTTGATACACGGTCGTGTTGTGTAATCGGATCATTTTAGCAATTTCAAGTGGCCAAAACCGCAGCCGGGATGCCGATACAACCCGAAGAATCCCTCTTGAATGGAGAGGGAGAAAATCGTGCGCCAGTAAAGTCTCTGCGATGTCGTATTCGCGGTTACCGACGCTCCGTTACAGGGTTCTGGATGTAGTCGAAATCTGCAAGAACATCAGCGCGGACATGGAACAGTAGTGTGACGAATAGTCTTGACAAGATCGTCATTGCGAGCCTCCCTACGGCGGGGCCTGTGATTGGGTGAAGAAAACGTGGCCTCCCGGGGGCCGTGCCCATCCCACCATCGCGAGGAGCGGCCCGGAGTCTGGGAAGGGCCGCGACGTGGCGATCTCAGGCTTGCTCGTTCGAACAATGAGATTGCCACGCTTCGCTCCTGAGAAAGCTTGCCCTTCGACAGGCAGAGACGCCTGTCCCACCATAGGCCAGGCGTCCCTGCCTGGCAAAAAAGCTTTGCAAAGGCAATTCTGTTATGGAACGCCACGCCACCTCGAGAGAAATCATGCAGAAGAATCAATCCATACCATTACGCAAGGGTATTATCTCGGTTTTGCAGACTCCGTTCGATGACCGGAACGAAGTGGACTTCGAGAGCCTTGAACGGTTGATAGAGGACGCCATAAAGGGCGGGGTAGACGGATTCCTTGCGCCGGTTGTAGCGAGCGAGGTGGAGTATCTCTCCAGGGAAGAGCGCGAACGGCTGGTCACCACAGTTTCCCGCACGGTACAGGATCGAGTACCGTTTATTGTCGGCGCATCCTCCGGTGATCCGAAGGAATGCCGTTATTTTGCGGAGATGGCTAATTCTGTGGGTGCGGCGGCGTACCTGGTTGCCGTACCGGCCCCGCTGTATGAGAATCCGTCGGCTATTCCGAAATTCTTTGAGGAAGTGACATCGGGAATCGACAGGCCGCTGTTGATTCAGGATCTGGTATGGAACGGTCCCGGTATGGATCTCGAAACCATTAAGATTCTCCGCGAGACAATCCCTGCGTTAATCGGTCTGAAAATCGAGACGGTTCCGGCGGGTCCGAAATACACGGCTGTTCGTGAGGCGTTCGGTCCCGATTTCTTTATCTCCGGCGGCTGGGCGGTTCCGCAAATGATTGAGGCGCTGGACCGTGGCGTGGATGCGATGATTCCGGAGAGTTCCATGGTTCGTGTGTATGTAGCCATCGATCGATTTTATCGCCACGGCGAACGGGAGAAGGCGTTAACTCTGTTTCGACAACTACTGCCGATCCTCGCATTTGACAACCAGGAGATCAATATCTCGATAGCCTTTTTTAAACGGCTCCTTCATAAGAAGGGGATCTTCCAATTTCCCGCCATGCGACGAACGGCGTTTCAATGGGACGAGTACAATCTGCGCATTGCGGAGGAGCTGATCGATCATTACCTGCGTCTGGAAGAGCGGGTCATGGGGGCGCAGGAGGGATGAACATTGTCTGTGTTCTGTAAAGATTTCCCTGTTGACACCTGGATCGCGGTGGCCTATCATGAGGGTGATTGAGCCTGTCGCGGAGACATTAACCCGGGCTTGATGCAGAACGGCAACGGGGACCGGACACTCTGCTCGGAAATAGACCCACCTGCCGGTTGGAAACCGGTTTACCTTTGGATGTCTGTCCCAAGTATCTGCCCACAGTCTCCACAGCCCGAATAATAATACAGATAGATCCTTTAGTTAGGAGAAACAGAAATGAGTGAGGCCGTGCGGTTTGGCGTGTCGATTTCACCGGAACTGATCGAACAGTTCGATGAACTGCTGACAAGGCGCGGGTATACCAACCGCTCCGAGGCAATCCGGGACCTTATCCGCAAGGAACTGGTCGAGCAGGAAGAGATTGAGGGGAGAGAAATGGTGGGAACATTGACCATCATCTACGATCATCATGTCCGCGAACTGTCGGAGGAGCTCATCCGGTTTCAGCACGATCACCACATGCACGTTCTGTCCTCACTGCACATTCATCTGGACCATGACAATTGCCTGGAAATCATTGTTGTTCGCGGAGCCGGACCGAAAATCAAGCACCTGGCCGACCGGATTCTGGCAACAAAAGGGGTGAAACATGGCCGCATGGTGATTACGAGTACTGGGGGGGATTTGCCGAAATAAAGGGGGAGACAGGTGATAGGGCAAGGGAGAACAGGTTGGGTACCCGGTCCCCCCTCGCTCCGAACCGTGCGTGCGGATTTGTCGCACACGGCTCTCCGGTTGGTGGTTCTCCTCCTGATGCTCCCCACCCCGCCTGGCGCACCGGCACGGGCGTCCCGCCCGCGGGTATGGGGTGGAACCGGCATCTTGCCGGTGAACCCTGGATCCCTCTGTACACCACAATGCTAAAACACAACCGTAATGGTAACGCATCTGTCCCCCCTGGGTTTTTTCCCTCCCTGTTTACGGGGAGGGCTGGGGCGGGGGTTCTGCGGGCCGGGATTGTCTCACGAAGTTCCCCCCTGGCCCGTTTCCCAAAGGTGGACAAAGGCAGAATGTGCCGGATTCCGGCTTTCGCCGGAATCCGGAAGAAAACAACAAGGCGGGAGCTGCGCTGCCGCAGTCCAAGGCCGCTCCCCCTCTCCATCCTCGTAAAGAGGGCCAGGGGGGGAGGATTATTACCAATCCGTTACCGACCCATCATAAGCATCATAGGTCTCCGGGTTCCTCCAATCGTGGTCGATCTTGTCCGCGATGGCCTCTTCGTCTAACTCTATTCCTAATCCGGGTCCTGTGGGAATCGGAATGTAGCCGTTTTCAATCTTGAAAGGCTTCTTGAGATATCCATCCCCCAAGTTGACCTGTTCCTGGCACAGGAAATTCGGAATGGAAGCCGCAAGATGAACACCGGCAGCGAGGGAGATCGGTCCGAGCGGATTGTGCGGCGCAATCGCTGCGTAGTAGGCCTCGGCCATCCCTGCGATGATCCGGCATTCTGTCAGGCCACCTGCATGGCACAAATCCGGCTGAAGGATACTCGCGGCGCCTTTTTCCAGGATCTCCCGAAATCCCCACTTCGTGAAAATACGTTCCCCTGTGGCAATCGGTAGAAATGTGCCCCGCGCAATCTCCGCCATGACATCTACATTCTGGCATTGCACCGGCTCCTCGATAAACATGGGCTGGTACGGTTCCAGCGCTTTAATCAGTAGTTTGGCGGTCTGCGGGCTGATTGCGCCGTGGAAGTCGATTCCGATATCGATATCCGGCCCGGCGGCCTCACGAAGCGCCGCGAATCTTTCGGCGCACTGCTGCACAAATCCGGGTGTCTCCACAATCCTGGCGGGATTCTTATTAGCCACACCAGTTTTGAACGCTGTGAAGCCGTTCGCGATCGATCTCTTGATGTCATCCGGTCGGCCCGCGCCGGTGTAGACCTTGACGCGATCACGGGTCGGCCCGC
>JAKPRU010000206.1 GCA_029557025.1 Candidatus Omnitrophota bacterium
AATCTGTTTCTTGGACAGTTCTTGTTCGAGGGGGAAGCGCTGGATATAGAACTATTCCGCAGCAAGGCACGTCAATATGGATTTGATGAGAAGGAGTATCTTGCCGCGCTGGACAGAGTTCCACGCTGGAACCGAGAGACAGTCCATGCGGTTATGGCGTTCTATACGAAGTTCACCGTAATGATCTCTCGTTTGAGCTACGGTAACGTCAAACTGGCTCGGACGCTCGCAGAACGGGATCAACTGCTCAATGCCCTGCTCGAAGGTGAAACGATGTTGAGCGATGCGCAGGAGATGGCGGGTATGGGATCGTTCGTCTGGGACTTGCAAACCGATCGCGTGGAATACTCCCGGAATGCGCTTGCCCTGGCGGGAGTTTCGCAGGGGGCATTCGCCAGTCGGATGGATCGTATCGTGCGGGGACTGGTCCATCCCGACGAGCAGGCGCGTGTGAACGAAGAAATCCGGAAGATGCTGGAACAGAGGGAAACCTGGCCCATCGAGTTTCGCATCGTTCGCCCCGATGGTCAGGAACGGATTTGGCAGGCCCGTTTACGTTTCATAACGGATGAGTCGGGTAAACCGATCAAGTGTGTCGGATTACAGTTGGACATTACGGAGCGCAAAGAGGCGGAAAAAGAAACGGAGAAGTTGCAAGCCCAGCTGTTTCAGGCGCAGAAAATGGAATCCGTCGGACGCTTGGCTGGAGGGGTAGCTCACGACTTCAACAACATGCTTCAGGCCATTTTCGGATATACGGACCTGGCGCTGGATCAGGTGAATCCGGAACATCCGCTTTATGGCAGTCTTCGGAGCATTCAGAAAGCCGCACAGCGCTCCGCCAATCTCACCCGCCAGTTGCTTGCCTTTGCGCGCAAACAAACTGTCAACCCCCGTATCCTGGACCTGAATGATGCCGTGACAGGCATGTTGAAAATGCTTCGGCGACTGATCGGGGAGGATATCGAGCTGGCCTGGTTGCCTGCACATACCCCCTGCAACGTGAAAATGGATCCGTCCCAAATCGACCAGATCCTCGCCAATCTGACCGTCAACGCCCGCGATGCCATCGGCGGTGTCGGTCGGATTACCATTGAAACCAGCCACTTTGTTTTCGATGAAGCCTTTTGCGCGACCCATGAAGGTACGAAGCCCGGCAAGTACATACTTCTGACTGTCAGCGATACCGGCTGCGGCATGGACAAGGAAACGCTGTCCCATGTCTTCGAGCCTTTCTTTACGACCAAAGAAGTAGGCGAGGGAACCGGCCTGGGGCTGGCCACCGTGTACGGAACCGTGAAACAGAATGACGGTTTTATCGATGTGTATA
>JAKPRU010000211.1 GCA_029557025.1 Candidatus Omnitrophota bacterium
AATCGGGATTTTCCGCGACAAATTCATCATTCTGGGCGGCAGACTTCGGTACTCCGCCTCGGAGAATGTGGTCGATCCCGGCAGATTTGACGGACACGCTATCGGCTCCGGTAAAGACTTCGGACCCGCGTCGCTTGTCGCCAAAGGCAAAATCCCGCCCGCCTGGAACGATCAACGGATGGCTTTTGTGGATGGCCTTTATACAAAGATGGCCTGCTGTTCCGCGGACACCCTGGAGCGGTATTTGAGTCAGGGAAACGGGAAAATCCCCCCCGAACCGCTGTGGCGGGCGGTCACTCCGCAGGAAGCCGATACCACCGCGATCGTTGTGGCGCCCAATGTCGTGCTTTCTATTTATGATTCCCTCCTTCCGCGTCAACTGGTGACAGTTTCCACAGTCGCCGCATTCAGCCCGGATGATGGAACCGTGGTCTGGCAGAACCAACTGGCCTCACCTGCCATGCCGGGCGGCTTGCTGGTGGACCGTGACGGACGTGTGATTGCCGTACATGAGAACGGCGCGGTGACCTGTATCGCCGGTGATGATGCTCTCAAAGCCTACCTGGACTCGGTTGCCAGGATCGCTCAAAAAGGCGACCAAGGCCGAGAAAAAGCCATCGCATTGCTTAACGAATCGCTCAAGCAAGTCAATACGTTGGATGGGCGTGATCTGCTCATCGCACGTATTGAGGAACTTGGCGGCAAACCGGGGGAAGTTGCCGAGGCTGACGGTTGCATAACACGCTGGAAAATCATCGGTCCTGTGCCATGGGACTATGGCCGCAACAATGTCGACAAGGTCTTTGTGGATGAACCCGACGTCGATATCACCAAAACTTATACCATCGACGGACAGGCTCTGAAATGGAGAAACTACTTCACGGTCCATCCCGATGGGATGCTGGATCTGGCGCGTGTCTATGGGATGGATGAAAACCTGGCCGCTTACGCGTATGCGGAGGTGGAACTTCCCAACGACCAGAAGTATTTGTTGAAAATCGGCAGCAACGATGGATGCAAGGTTTGGTTCAACGGGGAGGAGGTGTTTCGTTTCGATGCCGGAAGAGCATGGGGGCCGGACCAGAACACAATCGATGTGATGGGCAAGAAAGGTGTCAACAAAATCCTGATGAAAATCACGCAGATGGGTTCGGCTTGGGCGCTGAGCGCTCGCATTACTTATCCGAACGGCAAACCGGTTGATCTGACACACGCACAAAGCCGCTTCTAGCTCGTCCGGAATCTGATTCTAGTCAAAATGCGAATCTCCCACCGATCTAATATCGTAGGATGATATGATTATTTGCTCGGTAGCAGAG
>JAKPRU010000214.1 GCA_029557025.1 Candidatus Omnitrophota bacterium
CCGCCGGGGGTTTGGCACGGCCAGATGTCGCTTTCGAAAGTAACGTATCTGGTCAACATCCCATCGGAGCCATACGACCGAAATCATCCCGATGAAATCCGGGCCGGTGTGAGTGAGTTTCCCGATGTTTGGACCATCAAAAACCGTTAAGACCTCCCCTCGCCGGTGCGTTCCATGCCGCGCGGGATGGACAGCCATAGAACGCATGGTTATACTTCGATACGGTGATAATGGTTATGTGATAGAGGCTGTCGCAGGAACGTCATGAACGAAGAAGATTTCTTGCAGTGGCTCTCCAAACAGGAGCAGCGATATCACCCTAACGCCTACCGCTTTGTGCTGGGGGCGCTGAAATATACTCAGCGAAAGCTTGACCGTCCACGTCACGTGAGCGGCCATGAGCTGCTGGAGGGAATCAGCGAGCTCGCCCGGAAAGACTTCGGACCATTCGCCTTGACCGTGCTTACCGAATGGGGTGTCACGAACACCCGGGATTTCGGCACGATCGTCTTTCAGCTGGTTGAGACCGGTGAAATCAAAAAGACCGAGGAGGATCGGATCGAAGATTTCGAAGGGGTGTATGAATTCGCGCAGGAATTCGGCAATGTCCAGCTGGGCGATCCCATCGAAACGGAAGTATGACCACTCCCCACTCCGCTTATGGAGTCGCAAAAACCACCCCACCCCGTTCGGGGCCGTTCTGGATGACCAGCGCATAATCAATTGTTTCACTGCTGGGGCCGTCCAGCGAGTAATTCCACGTGTTTCCGTCTTTCCGTCCCCGCACCAGAAACAGGTGCGCTCCCTTGTAACGGGCGACAAGAGCGGGATCGAATCCCGACCGGGCCATCGATTCCTGATCCGGAAGGATTTCCATTCTCAGCAGGTCGCTGCCGGACCACAGGTCCGTATTGAGCAATGTGGAGGCATCCCGATGAAAGGCGATCACCTTGGTTAACCCGCGCACAACAAAGCGCTCATCAGCCGTGCTGAGCGTAAGCCGCTGCGCAGTTCCCATCGGCAAGGCGGCACGAGACAGACTCACCGCACCTGCCGGCTTTTCGACCAGCGGCGGACAGATAGTCTCGAGCGAATCCACCTTTGTCAGATGCTCTTTACTGCACCATCCCACCCTGGCGTTCGACGACTGAACCCGCCACCAGTCGCCTTGTTCATCCAACAGCATCAGGATATCCCCCTGCCGAAGACGTTGAACGGTCCGATAGGCCGTTCCCGGACCATCTCGCAGGTTCAGGCGATCCACCCGTACTATTACCGGAATATTCGCCATCGGCTCCAGGTAATCCGTGTGAAGCCAGCCCTCAAGACCGTCTATTGTCCGGGCGTGGACCCAGTCGGCAACGGTCTCAATAGAGGTTAGTAATGTGCCGCGAATCAGGCTGTCCACGACATCATAATCCAGGCCGGGACCATCGCGGAATCGGACCGCGCTTCCTTTGATCTGGTAGGTTTTTCCGGACGGCAACACCACGGGCAATATCGGAAGATCTTCGACGGTGGCCGAGGTGACATCACCGACAACGGCGGGCAAAGGAAGGGAAGGAGCATCCAGGGGCGATTCAAAGTCTATCGTGGATTGAAAAAAAGGAGGCAGAGACGGACTGACTGCCGGGGTGGGCGTTGGGGTCGGCTGGAGACCGGTGATCTCCGCAACCTGGGAAACCGGAATAGTCACCTCGACACCGCCTACGTTGATGACGATCTCCCGGTCATTCTGTTTGACAATACTGCCGGATATCCTGTCGCCATCTTTCAGGTGGATGACCTCCGACCAGACTCCCTGTGAGCCGAATATCACTATCGCCATACTCAGTCGGCAAATCCATCGAATCATGAGTTGCACCTCCCGCGCTCTGCACAGGATCTCAAAATTGCTTCCTCATCTTCCTCCATGCTACCACAGAGAAACGGAATCGCGATGGTTCCATCCCATCGGGAATTCAACCGTTGGGGGCAGTCTCACGCGATAGAAGTGATTCGTGACTCGGCGACTCCTGTCGATCTTTTGGGGGAGTCGATGGTTCGGCGAATATCGGCAACAAGATTAACATACAAAGAACGGGAAAGATTCGAAACATCTTACACTTCCGAGCCCGCACTCTCACCGAATTGCGCACGATATTTCCGCGCCTCCTCCAGGAATCGCTCAATTCCGGCAAGGTCGGCCTTGGCGATTGTTTCCCGGATGCTCTGTAATTCCCCAATAAACTCTTCAAGCGCATTCAGTATTTCCTCCTGATTGTGCCGACAGATTTCAGTCCACAGACCGGATTCGCCTGCCGCGATGCGTGTGGCATCCTGAAATCCGGAGCCGACTACCCTGCGGGCACGGTCATCCGGTAACTTGGCGAGAACCGAACAGAGCGTTGCCGCGATAAAATGCGGCAGATGGCTGGTTCGTGCCACCAGGTAGTCATGCTCTTCCGGCGAGAGTTCCATTACATGTGCGCCTAAAGATTCCCAGAAACAAGTAACGGTTTTCTTCGCTTCCGGGTCGGTTTCCTGTGTAGGCGTTACGACGCAGGTTCGGTTCACAAACAAGTCCGCATCCGCGTGTTCCACGCCCGCTTGGTGCGACCCGGCCATCGGGTGAGAACCGACAAACCGATGGCCCACGCCAAGAATTTCCTGACAGGTAGAGACCAAACGTGACTTGGTGCTTCCCACATCCGTAACGATTGTGCCGTTCCTGATCTTCGAACGATGTTTTTTCAGGAGATATCCGATCTGCTCAACAGGAGCCGCCAGAATGAGAAGCGAGATATCTTCCGGCCATTGTTCATGGAGAAGAAAAAACTCGGTAACGGCATTGCGTTTCAGCGCCTTTTCAAGGCGCGTTCGATTTCTGCCGATGCCGGTTATATGATGCGCCAGTCCCCTGGATCGCAGGGCAAGCCCCACCGATCCTCCCAGAAGTCCCACGCCGAGAATCGCGACTCGTTCAAATGCCATGATGCCTTACCGATGAGTCCCTTTCGGGAACGAACCGAGGACTTTCAGATACATACTTGTGGAATCGAGCTCGTGCAGTGCATCTTGAATAGCTTGGTCCTGGATATGCCCCTCCAGTTCTACAAAAAACATGTATTGCCAAGCCTCTCGCCGGGTCGGACGGGAGACCAGGTTGGTCAGATTGATTCCATGGTTCATCATCGGCTCAAGAGTGTGATAGAGTGCGCCGACACGATCACGGATGAAAATGATGAGGGCGGTTTTGTCGTCGCCGCTGGGAGGAATCTCTTCCCTGCCGATAACGAAGAAGCGTGTGGTATTTCCGGAGCTGTCTTCGATTCCGTTGACTTTGACCGGGACACCGACGATTTCCGAGGCCATTCGTCCAGCAATGGCGGCGCTGGTGGGATCGTCTTTGCACAGCAAAACGCCTTGTGTTGTGCTGGAGGTTTCAATCAGCTCGGCGCCCGGCAGGTTTCGTTCAAGCCACAAACGGCACTGGGCCAATCCCTGCGGATGCGAATAAACCCGCTTAATTGTGCTCAAATCCCCGTGGCTGATCAAAGCATGGACAACGGGCAGATAAACCTCCGCGATCACCCGCAGTGGGGAGGTGACAAATCGGTCCATTGTTACGGCAATGCCGCCCTCGAACGAATTCTCAATGGCGGCAATCCCGTAATCCGCACGGTGTCGTTCCACCTCGGTAAACACGGCATCAATGGTTCGCACCGGAACGAAAACCGCCGAGCGACCGAAATGACTCATTCCAGCCAGATGGTGGTACGAGGCTTCGGGGCCCATATAGGCCACCCGAATGGTTTTTTGGAGAGACAGGCACGCCGAGATGATCTCTTTGTATACGGCGGCGATAGCCTCTTTGGGGAACGGTCCGTCCTGCATCTGGGTCAGACGCTCCAGGATCTCTTTCTCGCGGGCCGGGACATAAAAAGGCTCCCCGCGTTCATTCTTGATCTGACCCACTTTCTGTGCGCATTCGCCACGTCGGTGAAGAAGACTCACAATCTCCCGATCGATGGCATCGATTTCTTTGCGGAGATCCGCCAAATCCACGTTCGTCTGTCCTCCGTCCATCCGTCGTTGTCTGTTGAAAAACCGCGTTTTTGTGTCGCTAGTATACATGAACATCCGTTGCGCCCAATGAGACCTCTTGTGCGGAAGAGCATGACCTTCCAAGAAGGGCTTTTGACTACCCGGATAAAACACAGAAACGGCAGGACTATGAGGAGTTTGCCTCGATCAGCCATTCCACGGATCTTTTGAACAGGTTGAAACTTCGGGAACGGTTATTTCCGATATCCATGCACCTTGCCACGCGACGGGCAACCTCGATCTTTGGATAGGTTGGCATGTCATAGCCGGCGCGCTGAAGTTCCCGATGCAGAGACTCCCAAGTTCGATGCACCGTATCCGGATCCCGGTATTTTGCACGATTACCCATGGTGGCGGGCAACTTCGGATAGACTTTTTGGAGAGCCGGAATATCTCCGAAAAACCACGCCTCAATTTCCTCAATTGCGATGCGGTTGACCACACGGACAGCCTCACCCTGACGCGTTGCAGATTTTGTGATGAAGCCGAAGTCCTTCGCTATTCTTTCCAAACGATCTTTCAGATCCCTGCAATCGTCACAATCCTGGTCGACCAGGACAACAATTCTCAAGTCCTCCTTGTTGTTCTTTATGCGAAGCCTGTATCCTCTCAAGCGGGTGGGTAATTTCTTCAGTAAGTCCTGTTTTCCCCGAAAAACCAGTATGCGATGTGTGGCTTTGCCTCCGAGAATGGCGGGAAGAATTGCCTGGAGGACTTCTTCCGCAGAACGTTCCTCAACCAGGAAATCAATATGCATCTCAATTCCCCTTGTCCCCCATGGGATCGCCTCTGCCGAAATAACCTTCCATCCAGAGGTCCCCCAGGGCCGCGCCTTCTTCCTTCATTTCACGGATTCCCTGGATATCAGCAACGCGGGTGGCGATAGTATATCCATCCTTGCCTCGATGCAGGATGCGAACTTGCTCCGGCTGAAGAGAATTAAGAATGAACGGCGAATGTGTGGTCATCATCAACTGTGTACGATTTGTGGCCAGACCGCATTCCTCAACCAGCTCCGGCAGGAGACGGGGGTGAAGGTAATTTTCGGGTTCCTCAATCCCGATGAAGGGAGCGGGTTCCGGATCATAGATCAACACCAGATAGGCCAGCATTTTCAAGGTCCCATCGGATGCGAAACGGGCCAGGATCGGACGTTCAAACGGAGCATCTTTGATCTGAAGCAGCAACCTCCCATCCGTCAGCAATTCGGCATCCACTCGCTCCAGCTGGGGAATTCTTTTTGAAAGAATATCAAGAATCTTTTTCAGACGATCCGGATTGCTCTCTCCCAGGTATTGGATGACATTTGCCAAATTGTGCCCGGTTCTCGACAAGTGTTCCTGGGGACCCGCTTCGGGAGTGCCTCGTGGGTCTTGGGCAGACAGATAGGACAAATGCCAACCGGTGATGAAATCCCGCAACGCTTTGACTCGGGCATGTTTCTCAAACTGACCAAGCGTGTTCACCGCAAGCACATCAGGCGACGCAAGACGCTCCTGGATCCGTTCTGATCGGTCGTCCGGTTCCTCTCCGGAAACCGTTACCCCTTCCCCATGTCGAAATTCCAGGAACTTGAATGGTTGACCGTGTTCTCTGCGCCGCCATTGCAGTCGCTCATAACCGATCACCGGTCCTCTTGCCGTTTCGTCAATCTCCAAATGATAGGTAATCAGGGGCCTGTTCGGCTCTCGATATTTCAGTTCGATCAGGATTGGGCCGTCGGCGTTTCGACTCCGCAATTCCTTGAAACGCCCCCGGCGGTCCCAAGCCCGGCGCAATCCTTCCGTGAAACATTCAGACAGGAAAGCGAATATGTCAAACAAGGTTGATTTGCCGCTGCCATTCGGGCCGACAAATACGGTAAGCGGGGATACGGATTTCAGATCCACATTCCGAAGCACACGATAATTCCGAACCCGCAAGTGTTCGATTCGAGGAACCGTGACAGGAGCGACGGTCAAATCCATTGTTTTGCGCCGTTCTGCTTTAAGATGACCCGCACAAGACAAATCAATGCAGCGTCTGCGCCTCCCCCTCCTCATCACCGGTGTCCATCTCGGTCTCGGGTTTCAGAATGCTCTGCGTGAGAAACCGGATCGTCTCCACATCCACCCCCGATGTATCCAGCAGGAGTGATCTTTCCACAATCTGTTGATACTCAATCGGGGTAATGATCCGCTCATGAAGCAATCCCAGCAAATACCCCCGTGCTTCGGGGGTGAGACGAATCTCCTCCAGATATTGATAAATCCGGTTCGTATGAAGCGGAATATCCGGGTAATCCTCTTCTTCCTTGATCCGATTCCGAATGTGGGTCACGACATCCAATGCCACGACAATCTCCGCCGGGTGAAAGCCGTGGATCTCCAGCACTTCTCCGATACGTTGGCGGACATCACCCCAGTTTTCATCATCGCCCTCGAAAGTCCGGGACAAGATGAAACTGACCATTTCCATCAATCGGGTAACCATACTTCCCCCTTGTTTTTTCCTAAATTATATCGGATTTTCACCGCAATGCCTATCCAGCACGACGAAACCGGGCTCCTGCCAGGCGTTCGACAATGCCCCGAAGCTCCATCATGGCCAACAGGGGCGACAGTTTATGGACAGGAACAGAAATGGACCGAGACAATTCATCAATATGGACCGGCTCATCAGAGAGCGCGTCATAGATAGTTTTCTCCTCTGGGGAGAGCGTCACAAGCGGGGTCGATTTGGGGGTGGATTCGGCAAGTTTCCGTCGGGAGGGTCCGGGCACAGGAGGCGGAAGTTCCAGTTCCCGCCGGAATATCTCGATTTGAGCCTCCAGTTCGCACAGGATATCTTCGGGCCGGGTAATCAATTTGGCCCCGGAATCCCGGATCAGGGCGTTGGTTCCCCGGCTGGTCTCGCTGGTGACCTTGCCCGGCACGGCAAAAACCTCTCGATTCTGTTCCAGCGCAAACCGCGCCGTATGAAGGGCGCCACTGTGTTCGCTTGCTTCCACAACCACCACTCCGAGACTCAGGCCGGAAATGACTCTGTTGCGGGGAGGGAAATTGCGGCTTTGCGGCGCTGTGTCGTACGGGAATTCGGACAGCAACGCGCCGGACTTGCGGATCTGCCGGGTCAGTTCCTCATTGTGGCGGGGGTAGCAGAT